>CAIMVB010000232.1 GCA_903844785.1 uncultured Rhodospirillales bacterium
CGGTGCCAGCATCACCTGCAAGAGACAAAGCCGGGGGAAACGTGACGCTGAGGCGCGCAAGGGCGCGCGGCGCGCGCTGCCCCCATTGCAGAAGGGGTATGCCATGCTGACCGTGACCAATAATGCTTCAGTGCTGGGCGCGACTGTCACCGGCGTTGATTTATCCAAGCCGCTTTCGGACAGGGATTTCGCCGGCATCCTGCGCGCATTGGGCGAAAGGGGCGTGCTGCGCTTTCCAGGCCAATTGTTGGAACCGGCGGCGCTGCGCGATTTCTCGCTGCGCTTTGGCAGCATCCAAACCACGCTGACCGGCAAGTTCCAGGATCCGGATGTGCCGGAAGTGGGTATTCTCTCCAACATCGTTGAAAACGGGCAGCCGATCGGGCTCGCGGATGCCGGGCAGGATTGGCACACGGATATGTCCTATCGCGATACGATGGGCTTCGTGAATGTGCTGAACGCGCACCAGGTACCGCATCGCGATGGCAAGCCCCTGGGCAATACCGTATTCGCCAATATGCACGCGGCCTATGAAACACTGGACCCGGCGCTGAAGGAAAAGCTGGCCAACGCCACGGCCACGCATGATTTCAACAAATTCTGGGACAATATGTGCAAGCGTCCGGGCAGTACGCGCCCCCCACTGACAGCGGAGCAACGCGCCAAGCGGCCGCCTTCTGTGCACCCGGTTTTCATGACGCATCCGATCACGGGGCGGAAGGTGCTGTATTGCAATCCGGGCTATGCGATCCGCATCAATGAACTTTCGGAAGCCGAAAGTGATGTGGTGCTTGAAGCGCTGTTTGCGCACCAATTGGAAGCGCGCTTCCTGCATACCCATGTCTGGACCGTGGGTGATGTGCTGATCTGGGATAATATTGGCACGCTGCATAATGCGCTGCCGGATTATGGGCCCAATGAACACCGCCTGATGAAGCGCTGCCAGGTAATGGCGGATCGCGTGTTCCAATCTGATTTCATCCAGCGCGCGCTGGCCGCATAGGGAATATCGATCATGCGCTGGATTCGCTTCACCGCCGAAGACCGTACTCGCTATGGCATTCTGGAAGGCGACCGCATTCTGGAAGTCTCCGGCAGCCCTTTCGATGGCTATGAAAAAACCAGCCGCAAGCATGATCTTGCCGCGGTGAAGATCGAAGTGCCCGTGATCCCGCGCACCTTCTACTGCGCCGGGCTCAATTACGTGGAACATGTGAAGGAAGGTGCCGCCAAGCGCGGCGAAGTGCCGAATATCCCGACCAAACCGGATATGGGCTACCGCGCCAGCAATGCGCTCATCGCCCATGGTGAAACCGTCATCATCCCCGCCGATGCGACCGAGAAGATTCACTATGAAGGCGAACTTGTCGCGATAGTGGGCAAGAAAGCCAAGAATCTGTCAGAGGCCGAGGCGCTGAGCTGCATCATGGGCTGGACCATCGGCAATGATGTGAGCGAACGCACCTGGCAGAAAAGCGACCGCACTTTCTGGCGTTCCAAGAATACGGACACATTCAAGCCCATGGGCCCATGGATTGAAACCGAATTCAATATGGAAGCGGCGCGCACCAATGTGCGGCTGAATGGCGAAATCACCACCACGTTTGAAACAGGCCATATGCTGTTTTCCAC
>CAIMVB010000233.1 GCA_903844785.1 uncultured Rhodospirillales bacterium
GCACTACGGGCAAGAAAAGATGGGCACCCCAGCCAAGCGCCAGCACACCCCCCACCAAAACCGGCGGCGGCAAGCGCACCCCAGGGCCGTGATCTGGGGCATTCATGCTTTGGGCTCCGGCAGCTTCATCCAGGAAGGCGGCTGCGGCGTCAGGCGTGCCCCGCCCGCCGCCAAAGCCCCCTTGTCCAGCCATTCCAGCCGCAGCAGCGCAAGCCCCTGCGCGCCCTGGCTGGAACGCATCTCCCCAGCCTCGGCACCATCGGGCGTCATGATCGGGGTGCCGCGCTCAAGTGCAGGGCCTTCAATCGCCACCGGCACCAGCCGGCGCTTGAGCAGGCCGCGATAGCGCGTCCGGGCCGTGAGTTCCTGGCCCATATAGCAGCCCTTGGTCCAGGAAATGCCGTTGAGCTCATCAAAGCCGCCTTCCAGCAGCACGGATTTCTCGGCTTCCATATCCTTGGACCCATCAGGCAGGCCTAGGGCCAGGCGATGGGCGGCGTAATCCTCGGCGCTGGCATTGGTGGGCAGGCCAGCGGGCGCCAGCACACGCCAGCCCGCTTCCGGCAGGCGCGGGTCGCGCGCCGTAAGCCCCTCGGGCGGCGCCCCTTCCCCCCAAGCGGCATAAACCCGCCAATCGGCTGAGGCATCCCGCAGCGCCACCTTGGCGCGCAGCCTGAAGCGGCCAAGCCGCTGGGCCAGCATGGCAAGCTGCCCGGCTTCCGCATCCAAAAGCAGCACATCGCCCGTGGCGATCAGGAAGAAATCCGCAAGCCACTTGCCCTGCGGCGTCAGCAGCGCAGCCCAAATCGCCTGATCGGCGCGCGCCTTGGTCACATCATTGGAAACCAACCCCTGCAGGAAGGCCAGGCGGTCCTCCCCCGAGATCTCCAAAACGGCACGGTCTGGTAGCAGCGCGATGTTCATAGGCTAAACCTGTGTCGGCTGACGCGCCGCTGCAACCTCCCCCTCGCGCTTCGGAAGTGGTAAGGCGCCCTGGTGCGCATTCTTTTCATCTCCTCAACCCGCATTGGCGATGCGGTGCTGTCCACCGGGCTGCTCGATCATCTGGCGCGGAAGCATCCGGATGCGCGCTTCACCATTGTCTGCGGGCGGGTGGCCGAAGGCGTGTTTCGCCGCATGCCGCAGCTGGAACGGCTGATTGCCATCGAAAAACGGCGCTATTCGCTGCATTGGCTGGAAATTTGGGGCGCGCTTGCTTTCACGCGCTGGGATTTGGTGGTGGATTTGCGCGCTTCCGCCATTGCCTGGCTGCTTTGGACGCGCGAACGCCGGGTGATCCAAGGCGGGCGGCGGCCCGGCCATCGGCTGACGCATTTGGCGGCACTTTTGGGCGTGAGCCCGCCACCATTGCCCGTGACCTGGACCGCGCCGGAAGATGTCGCGCGGGCGGCTTCGCTGCTGCCGGCGGGGCGGCCCTGGCTGGTGCTGGGGCCGACCGCGAATTGGCATCGCAAGGTCTGGCCGGCGGAACGCTTTGCCGAATTGGCGCTGCGCCTGACCGCGCCGGATGGGGCGCTCCCCGGCGCTGGGATTGCCATTCTGGGCGGGCCGGGGGATCAGGAACGCAGCATGGCAACCCCGGTTCTGACCGCCCTGCCCCAGGCGCTTGACCTGGTGGGCAAGCTTGACCTGCCAGAGGTGGCAGCGGTGATGGCGCGCACGGCGATTTTCATCGGCAATGATTCCGGCCTGATGCATTTGGCCGCCGCCGCGGGCGCGCCCACGCTGGGCCTGTTTGGCCCGACCCCTTCGGATGAATATGGCCCGGCCGGCCCCAAGGCCCGGGCCGTGTTGGCTGATGGCGCGCCGGGCCATGGGGCGATGGAAGATTTGCCGCTAGCGCGCGTCCTGGACACGGCTGCAACGCTTCTTGGCGAAGCCGCGCGGGTACCGGCATGACCCGCCGGCTTTCCATTCTGATCGTGGCGCGGAATGAAGAAGCGCGCCTACCTGACTGCCTGGCTTCCGCCGCCTTCGCTGATGAGATTGTGGTGGTGCTGGACCGCACCACGGATGCCAGCGCGGCGCTTGCGCGCGCAGCCAGGGCGCTTGTGCTGGAAGGTGCCTGGGAATTGGAAGGTGACCGGCGCAATGCCGGCATCGCCGCCTGCACCGGCGATTGGATCCTGGAACTGGATGCGGATGAAAGGGTGAATGCGCCCTTGGCCGAGGAAATCCGCCGCGTCATCGCGACAAGCCAATTCGCCTGGCATCAGGTGCCCGTTGATAATTATGTGGGGGATCGGCTGCTCCGCTACGGTTGGGCCGGCAGTTTCGGCACCACTTCCGTCCCGCGCCTGTTCCAACGCGGCGCGAAAAGCTGGCGCGCGCAGCGTGTGCATCCCGGGCTGGATTGGAAAGGCCAGCAAGGCCCGCCGATCAAGACCGGCGCGCTGGTGCATCTGGTGGATCGCGATATTTCCGACATGCTGCGCCGGCTGGATAAATATTCCTCGGCCAAGGCAGCGGATCTGATTGCATCTGGCGATATCGGCACGCTGCGCGCCAATCTGCGTCGTTTCATCAGCCGCGCCTTTAAATCCTATGTCTCCCGCAAGGGCTATCGTGAAGGTGCCTGGGGTGTGCTGCTGGCCTTTTGCACTGGCGCCTTTCCGCTGCTGTCCTATTTGAAGGCGCGGCTTGAACCGGAACGCCATGGCGGGCGCAAACCTTGAAGATCGCGCAGATCATGGCCGGTGCACCGATCGGCGGGGCGGAAGCGTTTTTTGAACGCGCCACTATCGCCCTGCATCAGGGCGGGGATCAGGTGCTGCCGGTGATCCGACGAGATGAGAACCGCGCCGCAAGGCTGCGCGCCGCAGGATTGCAGCCGGTGGAATTGGCCTTTGGCGGTGCGCTTGATCTGCTGACCAAGCCGCGCCTTGGCCGCGCATTGCAGGATTTCAAACCCGATGTGGTGATGGCCTGGATGCAGCGCGCCGCGCGCTTCACGCCGAAAGGCAACTGGACACTGATCGGCCGCTTCGGTGGTTATTATGATTTGAAGTATTTTCGCCATTGCGATCATTTAGTCGGCAATACGCATGATCTGGTGCGCAGCATTGCCGCGCAGGGCTGGGCGGCAGAGCGCGTGCATTATTTGCCCAATTTCGCAGATGATTTTTCCGGCGCAGCACCTGCTGATCTACCCGCGCCATCCAGTACGCCGAAGCTTTTGGCCATGGGACGGCTGCACCCGAATAAGGGTTTTGATGTGCTGCTGCGCGCCATGGCGCTTTTACCGCGCGGGCATCTGTATCTGGCCGGCGCAGGGCCGGAAGACACCGCGCTACGCACCCTGGCGGCTGAGCTTGGCATCACTCATCGCGTCAGCTTCCTTGGCTGGCGGCGCGACATCGGCGCGCTTTTAGCCGCCGCCGATATCTTCATCTGCTCGTCGCGCCATGAACCGCTTGGCAATATCGTGCTTGAAGCCTGGTCTGCCGCGAAGCCGGTGATTGCCGCTGCCGCGCAAGGCCCGGTGGAATTGATCCGCGATGGCGCGGATGGGGTTCTGGTGCCGTGTGAAGATGCGCCGGCACTTGCTGCCGCCATTAGCGTACTCGCGGAAAACCCTGTCCGCGCCGCAGAACTTGGCGCCGCGGGGCGCGCGCGTTTCGCCGCTGAATTCGCCGAAGCGCCGGTTATGGCGCGCTGGCGCAGCCTGCTGGCGGAACTCGCGCCAGCAGGAAAGGCCTGAGGTATGTGTGGCATTGCAGGCCTTGCGCTAACGGCCGGCGCCACGCCTTCCGCCACGGTGCTGGAAGCATTAACGCGCGCGTTGGCGCATCGCGGTCCGGATGGCGCGGGGCATCATGTTTCAGGCAATGTCGCGCTGGCCCATACTAGGCTTGCCATCATTGATCTTGCCACGGGTGATCAGCCGCTTTTTGCCGGCTCTGCCGCTCTGGTCGCGAATGGCGAGGTCTATAATTACCGCGAATTGCGCCACGATAACGCGCTTACTTGCGCCACCGCATCCGATTGCGAACCGCCCTTACATTTGTATCGCCGCGATGGCGCCGCTTTCGCGCAAAATCTGCGCGGTATGTATGGCATTGCCATTCATGACCGTGCCGCGCGGCAGGTGGTGCTGGCGCGCGATCCCTTCGGCATCAAGCCACTTTACATCGCCGAAATCCCAGGCGGCATCGCCTTTGCCTCTGAAGCGCAGGCGCTGATCGCGGCTGGGCTGGTAGCGCCGCAACTCCATCGCCCCGCACTGCATGAAGTGCTGCAACTGCAATTCTCCACAGGTGCGGAGACGATCTTCAAAGGCATTCGTCGCGTGCTGCCTGGTGAGACCATTACCATCGCCGATGGCCGCATCATCGCGCGTGACAAGCGTGCCGCGCTGCCGGCAGAAGGGCCTGAAAATATCTCGGAAGAATCCGCTCTCACGCGGTTGGATGCGGCGCTGATGGAAAGCGTAGATCTACATCAACGGAGCGACGTGCCCTATGGCATGTTCCTCTCGGGTGGGACGGATTCCGCCGCCGTGCTGGCCGCCATGGCGCGCATCAATACGGCGCCTGTTCTGGCCTTCACCGCAGGCTTTGATGTGGCCGGCGCTGCCGATGAACGTGAAGCCGCTGCGCGGGCCGCTGCCGCCGCCGGGGCGCGCCATATCCGTGTGGATGTCACACGCGATATGGTCTGGCGGCATTTGCCGGAAATCATCGCCTGCATGGATGATCCGGCTGCCGATTACGCCATCATCCCCACTTGGTTCCTGGCCCGCGCCGCGCGGCAGGAAGTGAAGGTCGTGCTTTCTGGCGAAGGTGGAGATGAATTATTCGGCGGCTATGGCCGGTATCGGGCCGCCATGCGCCCCTGGTGGTTGGGCGGCAAGGCCATGCGCGGCCATGGCGCTTTTGATCGGCTGGATGTGCTGCGCGAATCGCTGACCGGTTGGCGCGATGGCATTGCCGCCGCCGAAGCCGCTGCAGCGCTACCTGGTCGATCCCGCCTGCAAGTGGCGCAGGCCACCGATTGCGCCGATTGGCTGGCGCATGATTTGCTGATCAAGCTTGATCGCTGCCTGATGGCGCATGGCGTGGAAGGCCGCACGCCCTTCCTTGACCCCGGCATGGCAGCCGCAGCCTTTCGTCTGCCTGATAAGCTCAAAATCCGTGATGGGCGCGGGAAGTATCTGCTGCGCCAATGGCTCGCGAAGAACTTTCCGGCCAGCGAGCCGTTCCGCGCCAAGCAGGGTTTTACGGTGCCGGTGGGCGCCTGGATTGCGGATGTGGCGGATAGGCTGGCGCCGCTGGTGGCGCGCCAACCAGGCGTTGCGGAAATCGCCAAGCCGGATCGCATCCTGCCGCTATTTCGCGCGGCAGGCGGCAAGCGGGAAGGCTTCGCTGCCTGGCATTTACTGTTCCATGCGCTATGGCATCGGCGCCATATCCAAGGCGCCGCGCCAGCCGGCGATGTTTTCGAAACCCTTTCTCAGACGTGACGACAGGAAAACCCATGGCGAAACGCGGCGCATCGCGGCAGGCTCTTCGTATCGCGACCTGGAACATCAATAGTGTGAGATTACGCTTGCCTTTGCTGCAAAACCTGGTGACTGATCTGGCGCCTGATGTGATCTGCCTGCAGGAAACCAAATGCCCGGATGAGGCATTTCCGCATGAAGGCATTGCAGCACTTGGTTTCACGCATCGGCTGATCCGTGGCATGAAGGGCTATAATGGCGTTGCGGTATTATCGCGCCTGCCCATCACCTTACGCGAAGATGATCCCGATTGGTGTGGCAAGGGTGATTGCCGGCATCTGGGCGTGATGCTGGATGCGCCAGGCGGGCCGGTGGAGTTGCATAATTTCTACGTGCCTGCCGGCGGCGATATTCCGGATCGCGAAGCCAATCCAAAATTCGGCCATAAGCTTGATTTTGTCGCCGAAGCCACGCGTTGGTTTGATGCGCGCGGCGCCAAGCGCGCGGTGCTGGTGGGCGATCTTAATATCGCGCCGCTTGAACATGATGTCTGGTCGCACAAGCAATTACTGGATGTGGTGTCCCACACGCCCATCGAAGTGGAAGGGCTGATCGGCTGGCAGAAAGCAGCCGGCTGGCATGATGCGCTACGCCATTTCGTGCCGGAAGATCAGAAGCTCTACACTTGGTGGTCCTATCGCGCGCGGGATTGGCGTGCGGCGGATCGTGGCCGGCGGCTCGATCATATCTGGGTGAGTGATGATCTGGCCGGCAAGCTTAGCCGCCACCAAGTTTTGAAGGATGCGCGGGATTGGCCCCAGGCGTCAGACCATGTGCCCGTGCTGGTAGAATTTACCCCATGAAGCGCCGGCTTTTCCTGTTGGCCCTGCTGCCCGCCGCCTGCGCCGACCCAAACCAAGTGCCGCCCGCGACCACCGCCCCCTTGGCGGAGGAACCGGAACCGGTCTTCGCCCCCGGCCCGATTCCCTGGGACAGCTTGACCCAGGACCAGAAGCGCCGAGCGCGAGAGGTGATGGGCGGGCTTGGCTATGACACCTCCAGCGAGGAAGCGATCATTGCCCAATGGGAAGTGCTGCCCCCCGCCAAGCAGCGCTTTGCCATTCGCCGGCCGCCTCCGCCGCCCCGTCCTCCGCCGCCCCCTGCGCGCCCGGCCGCGCGCCCGGCAGCACCGCCACGCCCGGCACCACCACGGCGATAAGCCCTTCGCCAGCGTGAACTGCCGGATACCTCCACTAAAATGCCGCAAAATGGCTCATCAGCGCGCCGCCGATGCTTGACAGTGAAAGCCCCCCCCCGTAAAGCCCCGACGCCTTCCGGCGAAGTTCGCCAGGGGAGCAAAAGGTGACTAAACAGCCGGACCTTCATGAACGGTTAAAGCAGGCACGGGCCCGAGAGGGCCTCGACCCCAGCCCGGATGGGCGCGGGGGCTTGCCAACGGGACCGTGGGGAATCGGGCTGCGCGCAGGGGTTGAGGTTGTCTCGGCGCTTGCGGTCGGTATCGGCATCGGGTGGGCACTCGATCGCTGGCTCGGCACTTGGCCTTGGCTCTTCCTGCTTTTCTTCGTCCTGGGCAGCGTCGCCGGGGTGTTGAATGTCTATCGGCTTTTCAACCCACGTCGCCGTTCGCGCGTGACATGAATAAGATACAAGGGGTTTGCCGGTGGCAAAGGAAGGCAAGACGATTGACGCGCTGAGTCAGTTCGAATTGACGCCATTTTTGGGCGGCTTCGGGCAGGCTATTGGCTTCAGCCAGTCCAATGCGTTCATGCTGTTGGCCCTTGGCCTTATCACCGTGTTTGTGATGGTGGCTGCCGCGCGCGGCGCCCTGGTGCCTGGGCGCCTGCAATCGCTGGGTGAAGCCAGTTACGAATTCATCCAAGGCATGGTGACTGAACAAGTCGGCGATGAAGGCAAGAAGTATTTCCCCTTCGTCTTCGCCATCTTCATGTTTGTGCTGTTCGGCAACCTGCTTGGCATGCTGCCTTATGCTTTTACCTTCACGTCCCACATCGCTGTCACCCTGACGCTGGCCGTGATTGTGTTCGTGACCGTGACGGTGATTGCGCTGATGCGCCACGGCATGCACTTTTTCAGCTATTTCTTCCCGGAAGGCGCGCCCGTTTGGCTGGCGCCGATCATCATTCCGGTTGAAGTGATTTCGTATTTCTCCCGCGTGGTCAGCCTTTCCGTGCGTCTTTTCGCGAACATGGTGGCGGGCCACGTGATGCTGAAGGTTTTCGCGACCTTCGTCGTCCTTCTGGGCGGCCTTGGCGCTGTTGGCCCCTTCGTGGCGATATTGCCGCTTGGCGTGAATATCGCCCTGGTCGGGTTTGAATTCCTGGTGGCTTTCCTCCAGGCATATGTGTTCGCCATTTTGACGAGCATCTATCTCCACGACGCGGTGCATCTGCACTGAAGCGCTGGATCTTTTTCGGAAATCTGTTGAAGTCAAACGGAAGGAATTTGTTATGGAAGTTGCTGCTGCGAAGGCTCTCGGTGCCGGTATCGCCGTTATCGCGCTGTTTGGCGTTGGTCTTGGGATCGGCAATATCTTCTCCTCGCTGATCACCAGCGTGGCCCGTAACCCGGGCGCCCGCGATGCCGTCTTCCCGATCGGTATTCTGGGCTTCGCGCTGACGGAAGCGGTGGCGCTTTTCGCGCTTTTGATCGCGTTCCTTATCCTCTTCGCTTGATGGCTGCTGCCCCGCGCCTTTGGGGCGGGGCGGATTGGTTCCGGGGCAGGCTTTTGGCCGCGCCCCGACCGGACTGCTGTTCTGGCCGCGAGAGGGTAGCCTATGCGCCGAATACTGCTTGCGATGACGCTGAGTGCCGTTTTGCCGGCGCTAAGCTGGGCGGCTAGTTCCGCCGGCGGTCCGCCGGTGGAAGGCATGCCTCAGCTTGCCTTTGGCCACCCGGTGCAAGGCCCGCTGTTGATCGGCCAGGTTGTCTGGCAGGTCATCATTTTCTTTGCGCTGTTTCTGCTTTTGGCCTTTGTTGCGCTGCCCCGTCTGGGCGCGGTGATTGATAATCGCCGCCAGCGTATTGAAGCTGATCTGGAAGCCGCGCGCGCTGCCATGCATTCAGCCGATGCCGCAATTACCGCGCAGCGTGATGCAACCCAGGCCGCCCGTTCCGAAGCGCAAGCTGCGGTGACTGCCGCCATGCAAGCCGCGCAGCAGGAAATGGACGCCAAGGCGGAAGCGCTGAATGCCGCCCTTGGCAAGCAGATCGCCGATGCGGAAGCAGGGATTGATCAAGGCCGCAAGGCAGCCCTTGGTGCGGTGCGCCAGGTGGCAGGCGAAGCCGTGGGCGCCCTGCTGTCCAAGCTTGGCGCTTCGGCTGATGCGGGCAAGGTGCAAACCGCCGTTCAGCGTGAAGCCGCGGCCAGGGGGATTGCCTGATGGAAAGCCACGCCTCTTTGATGGCCGATCCAAAATTCTGGGTCGCGGTTTCCTTTGTGCTGTTCTTTGTCCTTCTGGGCAGCAAGCTGTGGAAAGCGGGCACGGGTGCGCTTGATTCCCGCGCCAATGATATCCGCAAGCGGATTGATGAAGCGAATAAGCTCCGCCTTGAAGCTGAAGCGAAGCTGAAGGAAGCCGAAGCCGCCCGCGCTGAAGCCGTGAAGGAAGCAGCCGAGCTTTTGGCCCGCGCCAAGACAGAAGCCGCCCGCATTGCCGCAGCGGCGGCGGCGGAAGCGGAAGCCTCTGCCGAACGGCGCAAACAGCTCGCCATGCAGCGCATTGCCGCCGCAGAAGCTAGCGCTATCGCTGAAGTGCGCAATACGGCGGCTGATATTGCCGCTGCCGCCGCACGCTCGGTTTTGGCGGAAACCATGGATGCTGCCACCGATGGCGCCATGATTGATCGCAGCGTCGCAGATTTGCCAAGGGCTCTTCGCGTCGCCTGAAGCCAACACGCTTAAGATTAAGGCCCCCTTCCGCAGGGATCGGGGCCTTTTTCATGCCGGCGTGATTCCTCTTTTTCTGCTTTTTCTGCTGTTGCAAAAACAGTACTCTCCCCCCGCTTTTAGCGATGGGAGAAAGCTTCATGCTGCGCCGCCTGACCCTTGCCGCCGCCCTGCTGGCCGGTTCCGCCCTGACTGCCCAGGCCAATAATTTCCGCTGGGCCAATGATGGCGATGTCAATTCCATGGACCCCTATACCCGGCAGGAAACCTTCCTGCTCGCCTTCGGGTCCAATTTCTATGAACCGCTGGTACGGCGCGATCATGAAGGTAAGGTGGAAGCCGCACTTGCCGAACGCTGGGAACAGCCGCAGCCGAATGTTTGGCGCTTTCATCTGCGCCGTGGCGTGAAATTCTCGGATGGCACGCCGTTTACCGCTGATGATGTAGTGTTCAGCGTGCAGCGTGCGCGCTCACCTGGTTCCAATGTGCAAGGCGTGCTCGCTTCCGTGAAGGAAGTGCGCAAGATTGATGATCACACGGTAGATTTCGAAACAACTGTGCCGAACCCTATCCTGCTGCAGGAAATCACCAATTGGGGCATGTTCAGCCGCGCCTGGGCGGAAAAGAATAACGCCACGCGCCCCGCGGATTTGACGACGCGCGAAGAAAATTTCGCCACGCGCAACGCCATGGGCACCGGCCCCTTCATTCTGGTGTCGCGCGAGCCTGACCGCCGCACGGTTGTCGCGCCCAATCCCAATTGGTGGGACAAGCCCGTGCATAATCTGACACGCGCGGAACTCAACATCATTTCCAATGACGCGACGCGGGTTGCCGCGCTGCTCTCGGGTGAGATGGATTTTGTCTATACCGTGCCACCGCAGGATGTGGACCGGATTTCGCGCTCCCCTGGCGTGCGCATTATCCAAGGGCCAGAACTGCGCACCATTTACCTCGGGATGGATCAGATGCGACCGCAGCTTCTGAAATCCGATGTGCAGGGCAAGAATCCCTTCCAGGATGTGCGCGTGCGCCGTGCCATGCAGCTTGCCATTGATACATCGGCCATTCAGCGCAGCGTGATGCGCAGCCAATCCCGCCCGACCAATCTGATCTATGGCCCGGGGGTAAATGGCTTCCGTGAAGAAGACGACCAGCGCCCGCGCGTTGACCTGAACGAAGCGCGCCGCCTGCTGACGGAGGCAGGTTATCCGAATGGCTTTGGCGTGACGATGGATTGCCCGAATGACCGCTATGTGAATGATGAGGCGATTTGCACTGCCGTTGTTGCCATGCTGGCGCGCATCAATATCCGCGTGACGCTGAACGCCCAGACCCGCGCGCGCTTCTTCGCCGAAATCAATGCACCGCGCTACAATACCAGCTTCTATTTGCTGGGTTGGACGCCGGCGACATCAGATGCGCATAACGCGTTGTTCAACCTGGCCGCCACCCGCGATGGCTCGCGCGGCATGTTCAACAATGGCGGCTATTCAAACCCGCGCCTGGATGATCTGATCAACCGCATTGCCGTGGAAACCAATCAGGCAACGCGCCAGGGCCTGATCACCGAAGCGGGCAAGGTGATCCAGAATGATGTTGGCTATATTCCGTTGCACCAGCAGCAGATTGTCTGGGCGGTGCGCCAAGGCTGGAATGTGGTGCAGACGGCGGATAACTACATCCAGCTGCGGTTTGTGCGGCAGGGGCAGTAAAACCCGCTACCCAAACGACCCGCCCGGGCCAAGCCTGGGCGGGTTTTTGTTGTTTAAGGCAAAGCCCCCAGCCTTCTCTCCACCAACGCCCGCCAAGGCGCATCGGGCGGGCTATCGGCCAGCAATGCGCGCCACGTGGCCCGTGCGCGTTCGGGCTGGCCCGCCTCGGCTTCCACTACGCCCAGCAGAAAGCGCAGCTTTGGTTCTTGCGGCGCCTCGGCCAAGGCGCGCAGCAGGATGGGGCCGGCGGCCACAAACTCACCGCGCCCGATTTCCATTTCCACCAGATCGCCGGCCAACTCCACATCAAAGCGCGAAGCCAAGGCGCGGCGCCAAGCCTCGGCTGCCGCATCGGCATTGCCTCGGCTGCGTTCCGCATTGCCCAGCATCACAAAGCCTTGCCGTGCCGCGTCGCTCATGGGGTCAAGCCCGGTCAGCCTTTCGCGCAGCCGGTTCAATAGCGCATCATCCCGCGCGGCAAGTTCCGCCCTTTCGCGATGCGGGGCGGAAGGTATGTCAGGCGTGCCTTGCAGCAGATAAAGCCCAAGCCCGGCAGCGGGGATCAGAAACACCAGCGGCAGGAAGCCAAGCGCGCGGCCCCGCGCCATGGGGGCCGCTTCTTCCGGCGCCTGTAATAAGCGCCGTTGTACTTCCACCTGCGCGGCCCGCAGCGCATCGCCTTCCAGCCTGCCGGCCGCAGCCTCCCGATCCAGCTCGGCCAATTGCGCGCGATACAGGGCCAAATCCGCTTCGCGCCTGCCCCGTGTGACCACCGGGCGGAACAGCATCGCCACCAGCGGCACCATGGCGGCCAAGGCCAAGAGCAGCATTGCAGCCCAGATCATGCCGCCCCGCGATCAAGCTCAGCCAGGCGCCGCGCTTCTTCAGGGGAAAGCGCCGCCGCTTCGGCCAAAGCACGGCGGCGGCGCAGCATAATCACGGCAATACCGCCACCAAGCGCCAAAATGGGTGTCGCCCAAAGCAGCATGGTCGCCGCCGTCACGGGCGGGCGCAGCAGCACGAAATCGCCGTAGCGTTGATGCACAAAGCGGATCACCGCAGCGCTATCCTCACCCGCCGCCACACGTTCGCGCACCAGCCGGCGCAAATCCCGCGCCAGTTGCGCGTCACTGTCCTCAATGGATTGGTTCTGACAGACTAGGCAGCGCAATTCGCGCCCAATCTCCCGCGCGATCGCTTCCTTGGCCGGGTCGGGCAGGCGCTCATTCGGGTCGCCCACGGCAGCCCAGGCCGGCAAAGCCAGCAGCAGGCAGAAGAAAAGCCAGCGCGTCACGCGTATCTCCGCAGCAGGGGGCGCAAATCCTTCTCCAGCGTATCGGCGGTGATGGGCCCAGCCCAGCGCCAGCGGATCATGCCTTGACGGTCCAGCAAATACGTCTCCGGCACGCCATAGACGCCCCAATCAATGGCGATCCGCCCCGGCTCATCGCGCCCAAGGCGGCGATACGGGTTGCCATGGCGCTGCAGAAAGGCGCCGGCTTCCATCACGCGATCCTTGTAATTGATGCCATGAACCGCGATGCCTTCCCGCGCGAGGCGCATCAGTTGCGGATGTTCAATAATGCAGGGCGCGCACCAGGAAGCCCAGAAATTCACCAAAACGGGCCCAGGCAAAGGCCCGCGCAAATCCGCCGCCGCCAGGGCGGGCAGATCAACGCCTTCAAGCGCCGGCAGGCTGAAATCCGGCACGGGCTTGCCAAGCAATACGGAAGGCACCCCGCGCGGGTCGTAGCTACCATCCTGCAAGCCTTGCAGCATGGCGTAGAAGCCAGCGCCCGCCGCCGCCGCCAGCCCAAGCGGCGCATAAAGCATCCAGCGCCGCGGGCGCTTTGGTGGCGTGATATCACTCATGCTGGTGCAGTCGCCGCCTTGCGGGATGGCGCGGAGACTCGAACGCGCCGATCAGAAAGCGAAAGCCCACCGCCAAGCGCCATGATCACCGCGCCAAACCAGATCCAGGGCGCCAAGGGATTGTGATGCAGGCGCAAAACCCCGCCGCCATCACGTTCATCACCCAGCACGGCGTAAAGATCGCGCAGCGCATTGGTATGAATGGCCGCTTCTGTCGTGTTCATGCGCCCGACAGGGAAGAAGCGCTTTTCCGGTTCCAGCACTGTCACCACACGCGCGCCATCCAACACGGTCACGGTGGCGCGGCGTGCTGACCAATTCGGCCCCTGCACATCGCGGATGCGTTCCAGCCGCCATTCATACCCCGCGAGCCGCGTTGCCTCACCAGGCTTCAGCGCCACCAGCGCATCGGTGGCCAACCCCATCCCCGCCAGCCCGGCAAACATCACGCCCACGCCGGCATGGGCAATCGCCCCACCCCAGGCGGCGCGCGGCAGACCCCGGGCGCGGTTCCAGGCCTGGGAGGGCCGGCGGAAGGCAGCGATGCGGTCCAGAATATCTGCCGCCGCGCCGAAGATCAGCCAGGCGGCTGCGGCAAACCCAAGCGCTGGCCACACATGATAACCCGCCACCAGCAGCGTGAGGAAAGCAGAAGCCACCGCCAGCGCGCCAACCCACCAAAGCCGCTGCAAGGCGCCCGCCAGATCGGCCCGCTTCCAGGCGAGCATCGGCCCCAGCGCCATGGCCGCCACCAAAGGAATCGCCAAGGGCGCCGTCGCCGCATTGAAGAAGGGTGCACCCACGGAAATTTTCGCGCCAAACAGAATATCGGCGAACATCGGCCAAAGCGTGCCCACCAGCACCACAGCGGCGATGGAACAGAGCAGCAGGTTGTTCAACACCAGCCCGCCTTCGCGTGAAAGGGGTGCGAAAATCCCCGTGCCGCCAAGCTTCGGCGCCCGCCACGCAAACAAGGCCAGCGCACCAGCCACATAAGCCATCAGCAGCGCCAGAATGAACACGCCGCGCGCCGGATCATTGGCGAAGGCATGCACGGAATTCAGCACGCCTGAGCGCACCAAAAACGTGCCCAACAGCGACATGCCAAAAGCGAGGATCGCCAGCAGCACGGTCCAGATCTTCAGGCTTTCGCGCTTTTCCACGACAATCGCCGAATGCAGCAAAGCCGCGCCAATCAGCCATGGCAGCAGGGATGCATTTTCCACCGGGTCCCAGAACCAATAGCCGCCCCAGCCCAATTCGTAATAAGCCCACCAGGACCCAAGCGCGATGCCGAGCGTGAGAAAGGACCAGGCCGCGAGTGACCAGGGCCGCACCCAACGCCCCCAAGCGGCATCCACGCGCCCTTCCAAAAGTGCCGCTACGGCAAAGGCAAACGTCACCGCATAGCCAACATAGCCCAGGTAGAGCATGGGCGGATGAAAGGCCAAGCCAGGGTCTTGCAGAATGGGGTTCAGCCCCTGCCCATCCATGGGCGGCGGCCAAACGCGTTCAAAGGGGTTGGAGGTGAAAATAATGAAGCCCAGAAACCCCGCCGCGATCAGCCCCAGAATGCCGATCACGCGCGCCTGCAAAGCGCTTGGCAAATCCCGCCCGAAGCCCGCCACCGCGCCTCCGCACAGCGCCAGGATCAGCACCCAAAGCACCATGGAACCTTCGTGGTTCCCCCAGGCGCCTGAAAACTTATAGAGCAGCGGCTTCTGCGAATGGCTATTCAGCACCACATTGGAAACCGTGGTGTCATTCACCGCAAAGGCCCAAAGCAGCGCGCCGAAAGCAGACGCAATCGCAATCAACTGCGCGCCCGCGAGTGGCGAGGCCAGGGCCATCAACCGCGCATCGCGCCGATGCGCGCCAATCAACGGCAGGATCGCCTGCGCCAAAGCCAGAATACAGCCAAGCGCCAGCGCGAAATGGCCAAGTTCGCCGATCATCCGCCTCTCCTTGGTGCGGTATTCCACTCCGCCGGCGGCGGAGCCGCACCCTGCGCCGGGTTCCAATGGCCGGCACGCTTCAACGCATCGGCCACTTCCGGCGGCATATAGGTTTCATCATGTCGCGCCAGCACTTCACTTGCGCGGAAAGACCCATCGGGCAGCATGGTGCCAAGCGTCACCACGCCTTGGCCTTCGCGAAATAAATCCGGCAGCACCCCGGCGTAGGAAACGCGGATGGCATGGGCGCCATCGGTGACGCGGAAATTGGCGGTGGGCTTGCCATCCGCGCCCGTCGCGCGTTCCAGGCTGCCTGCTTCCACGAGCCCGCCCAGGCGAAAGGCGCGATTGGCCGGCGGCGCTTCGCGCATGATGTCCGAAGGCGAACGGAAGAACACCAAATTATCCTGAAACGCCGTCAGCGTCAGCGCGGTGGCACTCCCAAGCCCAAGGCCGCACAGCAGCAGAATGTAAAGCCTGCGCTTTTTGCGAGTCATGGCCGATCCCCGCGCGGGTCTAATTCCGCCAGCAACCGCTTGGCCGACGCATGGCGCCGCGCCGCGTCCAAAACCAGCGCGCCAAAGCCAAGCAGGACCAGCGCATAGGAAGCGGCGATGAAGAATGTATGGGTCATGCGCCTGCTGCCTCCTCTCGCCGTGCGCGGGCTAATTGCAGGGCGCGGATGCGCCGTTCCATCACGGCGGCCCGCGTGCGCGCCAGCACCACCGCGCCGAACAACAGCGAAAAGCCAAACGCACAGGTCAATAACGGATAAAGGATATCCACATGCATCCCCGGCGCATCAAGCCGCGTGACGGAAGCCGGCTGATGCAGCGTATTCCACCAATCCACGCTGAATTTCACGATCGGGATATTCACAATGCCAACCAAGGCAAGGATGGCACCAACCCGCGCGCCGCGTTCCTGATCCTCAAACGCGCGCGTCAGCGCCGCATGGCCGAGCCACAGGAAAAACAGCACCAGAACGGAAGTGAGCCGCGCATCCCAAACCCACCAGGTGCCCCACATGGGCCGCCCCCAAAGGCTACCGGTGGCCAGACACAGCGCCGTCACCAGCGCACCCACCGGCGATAATTCCCGCGCGAAAAGATCAGCCAAGGGATGGCGCCAGATCAGGGACATGATGGAAGCCACCGCCAGCGCCGTGTAGCCACCCATGGCAAGCCAGGCCATCGGCACATGCACATACATGATGCGCACCGTTTGGCCCTGCTGCCAGTCTGCTGGGGACAAGAACAGCCCCCAAACCAGCCCGGCGCCCAGCACCAAAGCGGCCGCTGCCCATAGCCAGGTCTGCACCCTGGCCGAAGCGCGCAAAAAGCGCCCCGGATTGGCAAAACGGTGCAGCGAGCGCGCGCCAGGGGCGGCACCGCTCGGGCTGCTGTCAGCTTTGGCTGTCATTCTGGCGTCCACATGGTCAGACTAGCCTAGATTTTTGGCGGGTGGAATCACCCACCTGCCTCCTTGCAAGCCTCACATGGGAGGAGGCCAGCCGCCAAGGGAGTCCCCCCAGTACGAAAACCCGGCCCAGGCTTATTGAAGCCCGGCGCGTCTGGGGTTACCTCCTTGGCAAGTGCCCCGCCGGGGCCAAAGGGGGATCACGTCACGCCATGCCAGCCGCAACCACCAAAGCGCCCCTTGCCCGCTGGCTGGTGAAATCCGAACCCGATGCCTTTTCCTGGGATCAGCAAGTGGCCAATAGCGTGGAGCCCTGGACGGGCGTGCGCAATCACCTGGCCAAGAAGAACCTGATGGCCATGAAAAAGGGCGATTTGGCCTTCTTCTACCATTCCAATATCGGGAAGGAGGTTGTGGGCGTGGTCGAAGTGGCGCGCGAAGCCTATCCGGACCCCTCCGCGGAAGAAGGCTCATCCTGGGTTTGCGTGGATATGCGCGCGGTGGCGCCCATGCCAAAGCCCGTGGGCCTGGCTGCCATTAAGGCGGAGCCGGCTTTGGCGGATGTCGCGCTGATCCGCCAATCAAGGCTTTCCGTCATGCCGATTGCGCCGGAGCATTGGGAAGTTATCGCCCGCATGGGCGGATGGGCCGGCAAATGAGCCAGGTTGAACGCGCGCTTTGTGCGCTGGCGGATATCCCCGATGGCGGGTCCAAGGGCTTTCCGGCGGCGCCCGGCGCCTTCATGGGGCTTTTCGCGGTGCGGCGCGGCGATGCCGTTTGGGTCTATGTCAATTCCTGCCCGCATATCGGCCTGCCGCTTGATCCCGTGCCGGATCGCTTTCTGGACGCCAAGCGCCAACACATCCTCTGTTCCGCCCATGGCGCGCGGTTTGAAATCGAATCGGGCGAATGCGTCTCAGGCCCCTGCTATGGGGAGGCTTTGGAGGCCGTGGCAGCGCGGGTGGATGAAGCAGGGCAGGTGATGGTGCCCGCGGATGCGGGGCTCTAGAGCAGATCCCGTTCAGATGGCAAATCTGAACGGGTGAAGATGCTCGTAAAACAACGACGTAGAGCGGGTTGCGTGAACCCATGTGAACGCAACATGCTCTAGGCCGATTTCACTTGCCCCGATAATGTTTTAGAGCGAGCGGTCTCAATTTCTCTCCGCCAAAGGGTTTCGCATGTCAGCGTGGCAATTCTGGATTGATCGTGGCGGCACCTTCACCGATATCGTCGCGCGCGACCCCGCTGGGCGGCTTTCCACGCTGAAGCTGCTGTCGGAAAACCCGGAACGCTACAAGGACGCTGCCGTTGCGGGCATTCGGCAATGCCTTGGCCTGGCTGAAGGCGCACCCATTCCGCCCGGGCTGATCGAAGCAGTGAAAATGGGCACCACGGTTGCCACCAATGCGCTATTGGAACGCAAGGGTGAGCGCGTTTTGCTGCTGGTCAATCGCGGTTTTGCTGATCTGCTGCGCATCGGCAATCAGGCGCGGCCGCGGCTGTTTGATCTGGATGTGCGCCTGCCAGAATTGCTGCATGAACGCGCCGTTGAAATCGGCGGGCGTGTCGCGGTGGATGGCACGGAATTGGAAGCCTTGGATGAGGCCGGGGCGCGGGATGCTTTGCGCGCCGCTTATCAGGAAGGTCTGCGCGCTGTTGCC
>CAIMVB010000234.1 GCA_903844785.1 uncultured Rhodospirillales bacterium
GCAGCGCTTGTGGATGTATTCCCGGCAATTGCATCCACCGGGGCCGTCTGGGTCATGGATAGGCTATAGCCCCCAATGGTAGAGCCATAGCCTTGCGCGCTCAGGTAATATGTCCCGCCAGTAGATGCCGTAAAGGAAAGCCGTGAATTCAAGCCAACTGAATCATCATTGAACGCAAGCTCTACGCCATTGCCATTCAGTAAACGCAGATATGTATCAAGTGACGACCCCGTGGTTGCATCCATCGCGAAATCGTAGCGATACCCTGCCGTTAGGCTCAGGCGAAACCAATCCTGATCGCCAGCAAGATCCACGCTGGAAGACTGGGGGGCCGCTGGCGCCAAAACCGCCGTGGTGGCGGTAGTTGCCGCAATGCTATCAACTGGCGCCGCCTCAGTCATGGCCAAGGTGTAGGCGCCAGTTGAACTCGCGGCCCCCTGCGCATTTAAGTAAAAGGTCCCGCTATTGGTTGCGGCGAAGGAAAGTCGCGAATTCGAACCAACCGTATCGTCATTGAAGGCGATTTGCACGCCATTGGCATCCAATAGGCTCATGAAGGTATTGAGCGTTGAACCCACCGCCGCATTAAGGGCAAATTCGTAGCGATACCCGGCTACCAGACTAAGCCGAAACCAATCCTGATCCCCCGCAGCATCAATGCTTGAAGCCTGCGCGGCGCTGGCCGTGAGCGACGCGGTGGTAGAAGCATCGCCGGCAATGACATCACCGGATGGCGGCGGCGGCGGCGGTGGCGCGGTGTTCATCAACGTGCCGATATCAAGCCGCCCGGCCGTTACCACTTTTCCACCAAGTGAAGCGGTGGCCGCAGCGCTATCAAGCAGTGCAAGCCTGATTTCAGCGGCGCTGGCATTTGGATTGGCTGCGGCATAAAGCGCCACCGCACCCGCCACATGCGGCGTTGCCATGGACGTGCCACTGAGTGTGCCATACCCCCCGCCAGGCAACGTTGAATAGATCGAAGAACCAGGCGCCGCGATATCTACCGTTGTGGCGCCATAGCTTGAAAATGATGATAGCGCGCCTGTACTGGTGATGGACGCAACAGCAACCACCGCATCGTAACCTGCTGCTGCTGTGGTGTTGTAATTGGACGGGTAATTTGCTGTCACATCATTGTTGGATGTGGAATTGCCTGCCGCTGCAACAAAAAGGATATCGCGTTGCGCGCCACGGGCAATGGCGTCATTCATTGCCTGCGAATAACCACCCCCGCCCCAGGAATTATTCGTCGCGACGAAATTCTCTGCAGATGTCGCGCGGATTGATGCATCGGTAAAGTAATTTACGGCATTGATAGCACCGGTGGTGGAACCAGATCCCGACGCTGAGAGAAATTTCAGCGCCACCATCTGCACGGTCCAGTTTACGCCAGCAACGCCAATGCCATTGCCACCCATACCACCAATCGTGCCGCTTACATGCGTGCCATGGCCGTTATCATCATAGGGGTCATTATCATTATTGACGAAATCCCACCCAATCAGATCGTCGCGATAGCCATTGCCATCTTCGTCGGCGCCATTTTCCCAGCGCACATCATTCAGCAGATCGCCAGCTTCAATCCGGCCATTGCCGTTATAATCGATGACATAGGACGCGTTAGCCGAACCATTGAGGTCACGGAAAGTGATCAGGCCATCCGTATCAATATCAGAAAGGCTGGCGCGCAGGGTCGTGGGAATTTCACGCTGATTGAGCCAGATATTCAGATACAGATCCGGGTGGGTATAATCGATACCCGTATCAATGACGCCCACCACGGTTTTGGTTGAACCCGTGAATCCAGCCGCCCAAGCCTCATTCGCTTGGCTACCGAAGGCATTCTGCACCGCCCCCGTATCGCCCAACATGCCCCAAAGGCTGCCATTGGTGTAGCCGGGATCATTGCTCACTGCAGCGATGAAAATATCTGGCTCCGGCGCCACGCTCGCTACGCCTTGCATCATACCGAAGGGCTCCGGCGCCCGAGCGTCATCCAATGGTATCGCGACCAGCAATGGTGCCGGCGTATCCATCTGGGGCGCCGGGAAGGTGCCAAGCCACAACTGATCAAATGCACCTTCATGGTCAGGACCACTGAAGGCGTCTTCGGGGGCAGAAGAGACGTGCCGACGATGCAGAGCCAGCGCCTGAAGACTGAGTGACATAGACTTGGCTTCCAGGATAATTTCACATGACTGTACTTCACGAACCGCGCCAGCAACAAGGCGGATTTTGAATTTAACTAAGTAAAACATCAAAAAATCCGTCGAATAAATAAAAAAACTCAACCTGAAGCGGCCAATATTTATGATTTGTTAAGATTCTGCCCTCCCCTTTCGGGTCTGTTCCCAGCAGAGCGCGGTTTTCATCGCAATCCGCCCCAAACATCGCTATATAGAGGAAACAGTTTCACCTATCGCTTGGACCTGATGACCCGTTTCATCCGTCAAACCCCTGAAGGCGACGACCGCGAACGCCTGATGTGCCCCGATTGCGGGCATGTCGCCTATGAAAACCCAAAAGTGGTTGTGGGGAGCGTTATTGCGGAAGGTGAACATATCCTGCTCTGCCGCCGCGCCATTGAACCGCGTGCCGGCTTCTGGACCATCCCGGCCGGCTATATGGAAATGGGCGAAACCGTTGAAGAAGGCGCGGCGCGCGAAGCCTGGGAGGAAGCCCGGGTACGCATTGCGCTCGATGGTGTGCTGGCCGTCTATTCCATTGCGCGGCTTGGCCAGGTGCAGGTGATTTTCCGCGCCCGCTTCGCCGAACCAGGCTTCGCCCCAGGGCCGGAAAGCCTGGAAGTGGCGTCCTTCCATTGGTCGGAAATCCCTTGGGATGACATCGCCTTCCCCTCGGTCCGCTGGGCGCTCAAGGCTTGGCGCGAAACCGCCCATGGCGCATTGCCCGCTGCCACGCTGAACCCACCGGAAGACCCGCGGGGTGTTCATCGCCTGCCGGTGGCCGGTTAATGCTCGGCCGCCGCGCCCTGCTGACTGGCTTGCTGCTGGGCCTCAGCACAGCCCCCGCTTTGGCGCAAAATGCCGCACCAACAGTGCCGCGCGCCGATATGCCGCCGCGCGAAACCCAACCGCGCCGCCAACGCCGTCAGGCCGAAAAAACTGTCACCGCGCCGGAACCGCAGGGCCAACCGGCCCCCATCCCCAATCGTGATATCGAAGCGCCGCGCGCCAATAACGCCCCTCGCGCCAGTCTCAGCCCAGCCTTGATCAACCCAGACCCTGCCCAGCCGCATCTCGGCCGCTCAGGCTTCGCCGTACAGTCGCAGGAAGACCGGCTGATCCGCCAACCCGCCCCAGGCGCCCGTCTCAACGTGCCTTTTTAAGCGCGCCCAGCCTCATCCGGGCTTTGCAGCCTAAGCGCCAGGGCATGCAGCCCGGTTGCGAATTCCCCCGCCAGGGCTTCATGCACTGCGCGGGACCGCGCCACGCGGTTCATCCCGGCAAACCCCGCCGAGACCATATGCACCGAATAATGCGTCTCCCCCCCGGGGCTTGCCCCGGCATGGCCGGCATGGCTGGCGCTGTCATCGGTGATTTCAAGCAGGCTCGGCTGGAAGCGCGCTTCCAGGGAAAGCCGAATACGGTCCGCACGTTGGGTCATGACGCGTTTTTCCGCGTTTGTGACTTTTTTGCCAAGCCCTGTTCTGCCTTGCGGCTTGGCGCACGCGCCCCCATAACCCCGTGATGTTCGCGCGCAAACGACGAAAGGCCTATGCCCCAGATGACGCAGCGCCCCCTGGGCGGCTTTGCGATGCGCCGGATTGCGCCGAACCTGGCCAATACCGCGCGCCCCGGGACCGTTCCTTGCGCGAATTCCATTGGTTCTGCCTGGATCATGTGCGCGCCTATAATGCCGGGTGGGATTTCTATAAGGGCATGGGCCCGGATGAGATCGAAGCCTGTCTCCGTGCCGATACCTCCTGGCAGCGCCCGACCTGGCCGCTCGGGCGGATTGGCGGTTCCGGCCGCTTCGACCCCGAAATTCTCCGCGACCCGCTGGGCGTGCTGGGCGCCGAAGCCCCCAGCCCGCGCCGCAAAGCGCCGGAGAACGATACCCCCCCTGAACTGCGCGCCGCGCTTGATCTGCTGGGGCTGAAATGGCCACTGGCTTCGGTGGAATTGCGCGCCCGCTACAAGGATTTGGCTAAGCAGCACCACCCGGATGCCACCGGCGGCGACAAGCAGGCAGAGGAGCGTTTGAAGGATATCAACCGCGCCTATAGCCTGCTGAAACACCGCCTGGCCAAACAACCCGCACCCGCTGGGTAGCCGGATTGGTATTACCTGCTTAAAGTGTCCCTTCTTCTAATGCACGGAACCTGATCAGCGATGAACAAAATCGCCCCCATTGCCGATATCAAACCGACTTCGGCGATTTCTGCCCCAGACACCACCGTCAAAGCGCGCGACGCCTTTGGCATTGATTTGGACATGGATGTGCCCGCCTTTTCGGTGCGCACGGAACATGTGCCTGAAATCGACACTAGCTACCGCTTCGACAAGGAAACCACGCTGGCCATTGTGGCGGGGTTTGCCTTCAATCGTCGCGTCATGATCCAGGGCTATCACGGCACCGGGAAATCCACGCATATCGAACAGGTAGCGGCACGGCTGAACTGGCCTTGCATTCGCGTCAATCTGGACAGCCACATCAGCCGTATTGACCTGATCGGCAAGGACGCGATTGTTCTGAAGGATGGCCAGCAGGTCACGGAATTCCGCGAAGGCATTCTGCCCTGGGCGTTGCAACATCCCTGCGCTTTGGTGTTCGACGAATATGATGCCGGCCGCCCGGATGTGATGTTCGTCATCCAGCGCGTGCTGGAAGTGGAAGGCAAGCTCACGCTGCTCGATCAAAGCCGCGTCATTCGCCCCAACCCGTATTTCCGGCTTTTCGCCACGGCGAATACTGTCGGGCTTGGTGATACTACCGGGCTTTATCACGGCACGCAGCAGATCAATCAGGGCCAGATGGACCGCTGGAACATCGTCGCCACCCTGAACTACCTGCCACATAAGCAGGAAACGGAAATCGTGCTGGCCAAGCTTGGCGCCGAAGGCGATGCCAAGATGAAGAAGCAAGTGGAAGCCATGGTGGCTTTGGCGGATCTGACGCGCGCGGGCTTCATCGCCGGCGATATCAGCACCGTCATGTCGCCGCGTACCGTCATCACCTGGGCCGATAACGCCAAGATTTTCGGTGATGTCGGCTTCGCCTTCCGCCTTTCCTTCTTGAATAAGTGCGATGAGGCGGAACGCAGCACGGTGGCTGAATACTACCAGCGCTGCTTCAATGAGGAATTGCCCTCAGGCAGCTTGCTCCGCAAGGTGGGCTGAAACCAGTAAGGGCGGCGCCGCTTCTTGGCGCCGCCACCGCATGCCAGAGAGAGTGACATGAGCGGCAAGCAGGATCTGACGCGGCAGGAAGAATTCAAGCGCGCCACCGCGGGTGTGCTGCGCGCCATGGCGCATGCGGATGCGGAAGTACAGGTGGCCTTCCAGCCCGGGCCTTCCGGCGTGGCCGGCAAGCGCGTGCGCCTGCCGCTACCAACCCGCGCCTTGCCGGCCAATGAAATGGCCAAGCTGCGCGGCGCGGCAGATGCCGCGGCATTGAAGCTCCGCCATCATGATGAAGCCTTGCATGCCAGCCGCATTCCAACCCGGCGGGAAGCCAAGGAAGTATTCGACGCGCTTGAACAGGTGCGCGTGGAAGCCGTGGGGTCCCAGCATATGGCCGGCGTGGCCGCCAATTTGCGCGCCAAGCTGATCGAAGAATGCGAAGCCGAAGGCTATGACCGCATGACGCGCAAGGACCAGATGCCGCTACCCGCGGCTTTGGGCCTGATTGCGCGTGAACGCCTGACCGGTGAAGCAGCACCAGAAGCCGCGCATCGCGTGCTCGATCTGTGGCGCGACACGATTGGTGAGGATGCCGAACAGGCCCTTGCCGAAATGGCGACCACCGCCGAAGACCAAGGTGCCTTCGCCCGCGCCGCGCGCAAGCTGCTGACCGCACTCGACCTCGCTGAAGCTGAGATGGAAGCGGAAAGCGAACAGCAGGACGAAGAAGGCGAAGAAGGCGGCGAGAGCACGCCCCAGCAGGACCAATCCGGCGAAGGGCAGAGCCAATCCGAACAGGAAGATGAAATGCTCGGCGCCCAGCCCGAGCAGATGCAAGGCGAAGCTTCGGACGAAGAAGCCGAGGAATCCGAAGAAGAAGGCGCCGCGGCCGATGGCGATGATAAGCCTGGTGGCCCGCAGCAGCGCCGCGAAGTGCCGCAGGTGGATGACACCACGCGCTACCACGCCTTCACCACGCAATTCGATGAAGTGGTGGCCGCCGATGATCTCTGCGACCCCGAAGAACTGACCAGGCTTCGCCAACAGCTAGACCAGCAGCTTTCCCATTTGCAGGGCGTGGTTTCCAAACTCGCCAATCGCCTGCAGCGGCGCTTGCTGGCGCAACAGCAGCGCGCCTGGGATTTCGATCTGGAAGAAGGTATTCTGGATGTGGCGCGACTGGCGCGCATTGTCGCCAACCCGACCCATTCGCTTTCCTATAAGCGGGAACGTGAGACGGATTTCCGCGACACGGTGGTCACACTGCTGATCGATAATTCCGGTTCCATGCGCGGGCGCCCGATCACGGTCGCTGCCATGTGCAGCGATATTCTGGCGCGCACCCTGGAACGCTGCGCGGTGAAAACCGAAATCCTTGGCTTCACCACGCGCGCCTGGAAGGGCGGGCAAAGCCGCGAACGCTGGGTGGCGGAAGGCAAAGCGCGCAATCCGGGCCGCCTGAATGATCTGCGCCACGTGATCTATAAGCCCGCCGATGCGCCCTGGCGGCGCGCGCGCAAAAACCTTGGCCTGATGCTGCGCGAAGGCTTGCTCAAGGAAAACATTGATGGTGAGGCGCTGGAATGGGCCTATAAGCGC
>CAIMVB010000235.1 GCA_903844785.1 uncultured Rhodospirillales bacterium
CGGCCTCCTGCTTCAGGGTCAAATCGCGGAAGACCTGTTCCAGGGTTTTGCCGGGGGCTTCAAGCTGTTTCGGCGTGGCATCGGCCAGCACCTTGCCGCGCGCGATGATGATGGCGCGGGTGCACACCGCATCCACTTCTTCCAAAATATGGGTTGAAATCACAATCGCCTTTTCGGGAGCCATGCGGCGGATCAATTCCCGCACCTCATGCTTCTGGTTCGGGTCCAGACCATCGGTTGGTTCATCCAGCACCAGCACGGGCGGGTCATGCAGCAGCGCTTGCGCCAAACCCACGCGGCGTTTGAAACCTTTGGAGAGTGTCTCAATCGGTTGCAGGCGCACGCCTTCCAACTGCGTCATCGCCATGGCGCGGGCCATGCGTTCATTGGCCTCGGCACCGCCAAAACCGCGAATGCGCGCGATGAAATGCAAGAAGCCTGAGACGGTCATTTCGGGATAGGTCGGCGCGCCTTCGGGCAGATAGCCAAGCGCGCGCTTGGCGGCGACGGGCGCTTCAATCACATCCTGGCCGCAAATCCGCGCCGTGCCGGCGGTGGGGGTCACGAAGCCCGCCAGCATTTTCATGGTGGTGGATTTGCCGGCACCATTGGGGCCCAGGAAGCCCACCACTTCGCCGCGGTCCACCGTAAAGGAAACATCGTCAACAGCGGTGAAGGCGCCAAAGCGCTTGGTCAGGCGCTCAATTTCGATCAGCGCGGCCAAAGCCTATCTCCCCTTATCCTGCCTCAACTCATTGTTTGTAGAAGTTGCGCGCGGCGATTTGACCCTTCCCGCGCTGCCTTGCAAGCCCCTGTTTCTGCCCTAGCCAGCATCCAAAGGCGCCATGGACAGGTCATGGCCGAAAAGCGTGAGCAGCAGCCGTGCCGCCTGCCCGCGTGGGGAAGCCAGCGCGGCATCGCGCGTCAGCAGGGCTTCCGCATCGCGATGGGCAATCTGCACATGGCGCGCAAATTCATCCGGGTCTTCCCGCGCATCAAATAGCCGGGCGCCGGGGAGCCCCGCTTGCCGCGCACCCAAAGCATCACCGCCGCCGCGGGATTTCAAATCTTCCTCGGCAATCACGAAGCCATCTTCACTGTCGCGCAGCACCAGCAAGCGCCGCTTTTCGCCATCGCTGAGGCCGGGGGAATGGACCAAAAGGCAGGAAGAAGCGTCCCGCCCACGCCCGACGCGTCCGCGCAGCTGATGCAGCGCCGCTAGGCCGAAGCGTTCCGCCTGTTCGATCAGCATGATGGTCGCTTCCGGCACATCCACGCCGACTTCGATCACGGTGGTGGCGACCAGGATATTGGTCCGCCCGGCGGCGAAATCGGCCAAGGCGGCTTCGCGCACCGCCACATCCTGCATGCCATGGGCCAGGCCAACGCGGCCCGGGAAATGGGCGGAAAGCTCGGCAAAGCGGTCCTCGGCGGCGACACTGTCATCCTTTTCGCTGCCCGTGATGGCGCGCACCACCCAATAGGCGCGGGCGCCGCGCGCCACGGCTTCATGCAGGCGGGCGACAATTTCTGGCAGGCGATCCTGGCTGAGTATACGCGTTGCGATGGGTTGGCGCCCGGCGGGTTTGCCGGCCATGCGGCTGACGGCCATTTCGCCCCATTGCGTCAGCAATAGCGTGCGGGGGATGGGCGTTGCGGTCATCACCAGCATATCCGCGGCCTGGCCCTTTTCCGCCAGCATCAGGCGCTGCGCCACGCCAAAGCGGTGCTGTTCATCCACCACGGCCAGGCCCAAATCCTTGAACACCACGCCTTCCTGAAACAGCGCATGGGTACCGACCACAATGGGCAGCGTTCCATCCGCCAAACCCTGCAGGACGCGGCGCCTTTCCTTGCCTTTCACGCTGCCGGCCAGCAGCGCCACCGGCACGCCAGCGGCGCCGCAAAGCCGCTCAAAGCTGCGTAAATGTTGGCGGGCGAGCAATTCTGTTGGCGCCATCAGGGCGGCCTGGGCGCCTGCTTCCACCGCCCGCAGCATGGCCATCAGCGCCACCAGGGTTTTGCCGGCGCCCACATCGCCTTGCAGCAGGCGCAGCATCCGCCGGGGGGCGGCCAGATCCGCATCTATTTCCGCCATAGCCTCAAGCTGGGAAGGGGTTGGCGCATGGCCGAAGGCGGCCAAGGCGGGGCCGCGCAGGCTTTCATTGCCCTGTAGCGCGCGGCCTGGCCTTTCCCGCACCCGTCGCCGCACCAGGCCAAGGGCGATCTGCCCCGCCAGCAGCTCATCATAGCCAAGCCGGCGGCGCGGCGCCGTGGCGCCTTGGCCTTCCGGCGCATGCAACTGGCGGATGGCATCGGCAAAGCCCGGCCAAGCTTCGCGCTTCAGCAGCGGCCCATCCACCCATTCCGGCAGATCGGGCAGGGATTTCAGCGCGCCATCCAGCGCATCGGCCATATTGCGCCAGGAGAGGCCAGCGGTGAGCGGCCAAATGGGCTGCCAAAGCGGGATGCGATGCGGCGGTTCCACCAGCGGGTCCGCATCCAATTCCAATTGCCAGGCGCGCTGAAACGCCTTGAGCCGCCCGGCAACGCGCCTCTCCGCGCCCTGCGGGAAGGCGCGCGTCAGTGCCGTGCCTGCCCAGGTCGCGCGGGAGAAGGAAATCAGGGCGCAGGGATCAGCGCCGCAGATGGCGGGGACCATCCAGGGCCCGCGCCCACCCCGCGCCGGGGCGCCCGTGATGCGGAGTTCAAGGGTCGCTTCCTGCCCTTCGACGGCGCTGGCCAGCCCGCGCAGCACCGGGCGGTGCTGCACCCGTTCCGGCAGATGCAGCAGCAAATCCAGCACGCGCCCCCCGCCCACGGCGCGCGCCAGCAATTCCGGCTTGCGCAGGCCAGGTAGGCTTTCAATGGGCGCCAGCAACCGGGCCAGCTTGTCGCTGGCTTCGGGCGGCGCTTCGGGGCGGGCTGACAGGATTCCCATCCGCCTCTATATGCCAGCGCCCCGAGACTAGAGCGATATGCCAGATCCAACTGAACTTGATTCCCGCCGCCGCCGCCTTGTTTTTCGCGCCCAGCATCGCGGCACCAAGGAAACCGATATCCTGATCGGTGGCTTTGTCGCGCGCCATATCGCGACGCTTTCCGATGCCGAGGTTTCGGCTTTGGAAGACATTCTGGAGCTTTGGGATGTTGACCTGGCCGATTGGCTTTCCGGCCGCCGCCCCATTCCGCCCGAACATGACCACCCGCTGCTTCGCCGGATCATGGCCGAGGCCGGCGGCGGGCCATGAAACCCATCACCATCCATGGCGCGCCTGAGGGCTTTGACGCCCTTTTGGTCGCGCGCCGCCGGGCAGAGGTGGATGGGCCCATCGCCCATGTCTGCCGCGATGATGCACGCATGGCCCGCATGGCGGATGCTTTGGGCTTCTTCGCGCCGGAAATTGAGGTGCTGCGCTTCCCCGCCTGGGATTGCCTGCCCTATGATCGGGTATCCCCCAATCCGGAAATCATCGCCGAACGTGTGGCAACCCTGACGCGGCTTTTGGAAGCGCCGAAGCGCCCGCGCGTGTTGCTCACCACCGTAAACGCCCTGGTGCAGAAAGTGCCGCCGCCCGCGGTGTTTGAAGGTGCCACGCTGTCGCTGGCGAAGGGCGGGCGGGTACAGCCAGAAAAGCTGACCGAATTTCTGGAAGCCAATGGCTATCACCGCACCGGCACGGTGATGGAACATGGCGAATATGCCTTGCGCGGCGGCATTGTTGATCTCTACCCGGCAGGTGAACCGGAACCGCTGCGGCTCGATTTCTTCGGTGATGAGATCGAGGATATGCGCCGCTTTGATACGGCCAGCCAGCGCAGCGGTAAGGTTGTGCCTGCGCTTTCCTTGCGCCCCGTTGGCGAAGTGTTTCTGGATGAGGCTTCGCGCGCACGCTTCCGTGGCGCCTATCGCGAATTATTTGGCGCGGCGGCGGCAGACGACCCGCTTTATGGCGCGATCAGCGCCGGGCGGCGGCACCCCGGCATGGAACATTGGGCCGGGCTGTTTCACGAAGCCATGGCGCCCTTGCTGGCGTATTTGCCGGACGCCGAAATCAGCTTCGATCATCAGGCCGAGGAAGTGCTGAAGGCACGGTTCGAAATGATCACTGATCATTACGAAGCCCGCCGCGTGCCGTCGCGCATTGGTGATGGCGATGTGCCCTATCGCCCCGCGCCGCCCGCGACATTGTATCAGGATGAAGCTGGCTGGGCTGAGATGCTCACGGATTGTCGCGTGCTGCGCTTTTCGCCCTTTGCCCAGCCTGAAGGGATTGCGGCGGGCGGGCGCCCCGGCCCGCTTTTCGCCGAAGCCCGCAGCGCGGGGGAGAATGTTTTCGCGGCCTATGCCGCCATGGTGCAGGGCGAAGCCAAGGCCAAGCGCCGGCCTGTGCTGGCGGCTTGGTCACGCGGGTCTCGCGAGAGGCTTGGCAATCTGCTGCGCGAAAATGGCGTGAAGGCCGAAGCGGCCGAGGATTGGAAAGCCGCGCGCGCGCTGCCCCCTGATGTTGTCGCCCTGGTGGTGATGGGGATTGAGCGCGGCTTTATTGCTGAAGGCATTGCTGTCACAGCCGAGCAGGATTTGCTCGGTGAACGCATCGCCCGCCCACCGCGCCGCCGCCGCCGTGCTGATCAATTCATCGCGGATGCGACGGAAATCGCCGAGGGCGATTTGGTGGTGCATCAGGATCACGGCATTGGGCGCTATGAAGGGCTGGTCACCATCGAAGTGTCAGGCGCGCCGCATGATTGCCTGAAGCTGATTTATGATGGCGGGGACAGGCTTTTTGTGCCCGTTGAGAATATCGAAATCCTCTCCCGCTTCGGTTCTGAAGGCATGGGGGTCGCCCTCGATAAGCTTGGCGGCGTTTCCTGGCAAAATCGCAAGGCCAAGGCGAAGTCGCGCATTCGCGACATGGCCGCCGAGTTGATCCGCACCGCGGCCATGCGGCGTATGAAGGATGGCACGCTGGCAACCCCGCCCGAGGGGATGTGGGACGAATTCTGCGCCCGCTTCCCCTTTGCCGAGACGGAAGACCAATCCCGCGCCATTGCCGATGTGCTGGAAGACCTTTCCGCTGGCCGGCCGATGGATCGGCTGATTTGCGGCGATGTTGGCTTCGGTAAGACGGAAATCGCGCTGCGCGCGGCCTTTGTGGTGGCGATGTCCGGCGCACAGGTGGCGGTGGTGGTGCCAACCACGCTGCTTGCGCGGCAGCATTTCCGCAATTTCCAGAAACGTTTTGAAGGCTTCCCGCTGAGGATCGCGCAACTCTCCCGCCTGGTGACGGCGAAGGATGCGGCGGAAACGCGGGAAGCGATGAAGCGCGGCGATGTCAATATCGTGATTGGCACCCATGCGCTTTTGGCGAAGGGGATTGAATTTGCCGATCTCGGCCTGCTGGTGGTGGATGAGGAACAGCATTTCGGCGTGCGCCATAAGGAAGCTTTGAAGGCGCTGAAATCAGATGTGCATGTGCTGACACTGACGGCCACACCCATTCCACGCACGTTGCAATTGGCGCTGACGGGCGTGCGTGAAATGAGCGTGATCGCAACGCCCCCGGTGGATAGGCTGGCGGTACGCACCTTCATCATGCCTTGGGACCAGGTGGTGCTGCGCGAAGCCATTCAGCGCGAACGCTTTCGTGGCGGGCAGATTTTCTGCGTGGTGCCGCGCATTGAAGACATGGCGAAGCTTGCCGAGCGCTTGGCGGAAATTGTGCCGGAAGCGCGCATGGTCCAGGCGCATGGCCGCATGACGCCGACCGATCTTGAACGCGTCATGACCGAATTCGGCGATGGCAAGCATGATATTTTGCTGTCCACCAATATCGTTGAAAGCGGGCTGGATATGCCGGCGGTGAATACGTTGATCATTCATCGCGCGGATATGTTTGGCCTGGCGCAGCTTTATCAGCTGCGTGGTCGTGTGGGGCGCGGGAAGCTCCGCGGCTATGCGTATCTGACCTGGCCGGAAGCGCATCGGCTTTCGGCAGCGGCGGAAAAGCGGCTGGAAGTGA
>CAIMVB010000236.1 GCA_903844785.1 uncultured Rhodospirillales bacterium
AACCATCCAATCGCGCGCTATGGGTGGTGTGGCGGGCGGCACCTATCTTTTCGCGCTGCCTGGTTCAACCGGCGCCTGCAAGGATGGCTGGGATGAGATTCTGCGCTTCCAATTGGATTCGCGGCACCGCCCCTGCAATCTGGTGGAGCTGATGCCGCGCCTATTGGAACATTTAAAGCCCGTGTGACGGGCGCGCGAGGGACGCAAACCCCTCGCGCGTTATGCCTCAGGCCGCCTTGGAAGTCGCCAAGGCCTTCCAAACGCTTTCCGGTGTGGCCGGCATATCAATATGCTTCACGCCATCACCGGCCAGCGCATCCACCACAGCGTTGATGAGCGCAGGCGGGCTACCCACAGCGCCCGCTTCGCCGGCCCCCTTCACGCCAAGCGGGTTCGTCTCACACGGCACTTCGATGAAATCCACATCAATATTCGGCAGATCATCGGCGCGTGGCAGCGCGTAATCCATGAAGGATGCCGATAGAAGCTGGCCGCTTTCCGCATCAAAGGCAGTGCGTTCCAGCATGGCCTGACCAATGCCCTGCGCCACACCACCATGCACCTGGCCGCGCACGATCAGCGGGTTCAGCGCATGGCCGACATCATCAATCACGACATAATTCGCAACTTTGATGATGCCGGTATCGGGGTCCACCTCAACCTCGGCGGCGTGGCAGCCATTGGGGAAGGTGTGGGATTTGATCTGCGCCACTTCCAGCGCATCCAAAAGCGTCACTTCCTGGCCCTTAGCGGCACGCGCCTTTTGCGCTGCTGCCAATTCCAGAATGCCAATGCCCTTATCGGTGCCGACAACGCCAAAACGGCCATTGGCAGTGGTGAATTCAATATCGGCGACCGCCGCTTCCAAATGCTCGGAAGCTGCCTTCTTGCCTTTTTCCACCACGGAAGCTGCGGTTACCAGAATGGCCTGGCCTTCGGAATAAAGGCTGCGCGCGCCACCCGTGCCGCCGCCCGAGGGCAGGCTTTCGGAATCGCCCTGACGCACACGGATCTTTTCGATCGGGATGCCAAGCTCATGGCTGGTCAGCATGGCATAGGCGGTTTCATGCCCCTGCCCGGTGCTTTGCGTGCCGACATAAACATCCACGAACCCATCATCGGCGAAACGCACCGCGGCGTTTTCGGTCGCGTCACCGCCGGTCGCTTCCAGGTAATAGGCGAAGCCAATGCCGCGCCTTTTGCCGCGCCTTTGGCTTTCCGCCCGCCGTGCGGCGAAGCCGGACCAGTTCAGCCGTTCCAGCGCCGTATCCATGAGCTTCGCGAACTCACCGGAATCATAGCGCTGCCCCATGGCCGAGACGTAAGGCATGGCGGAAGACGGCACCATGTTGCGCTTGCGGATCGCGACACGATCCATGCCCATTTCCTGCGCCGCGGTATCAATCAGGCGCTCCACCAGATAATTGCTCTCTGGCCGCCCGGCACCGCGATAGGCATCCACCGGCACGGTATTGGTGATGACGCCCACAACATTGGCGTAGATGGCGCCGAAATCATAAACACTCGCCAACACTTTGGTGCCGGCACCGGTCGGGATGAAGGGCGCGAAGGTGTTCAGATAAGCGCCCATATTCGCCCAATTCTTGGTGCGCAGCGCAAGGAACTTGCCATCCTTATCCAGCGCCAATTCACCGGCGGTGATATTGTCCCGTCCATGCGTGTCGGATTGGAAGGCTTCCGTACGCTCTGACGTCCATTTCACCGGGCGCTTCAACTTGCGCGCGGCGAAGCAGGTCAGCACATGTTCGGCATACAAGAACAACTTCATGCCGAAGCCACCGCCGACATCGGGGGTGACAACGCGGAAATGATCTTCCGGCAGGTTGAAGACGCTGCCAGCCAAAAGCTTCCGTACCAACCAAGACCCTTGGGTATTGGTGTGCAGCGTCCATTTGCCGCTGGACGCATCATAATCCGCCACCGCCGCGCGGGCTTCCATGCTGGCCACGACGATGCGGTTATTCACCACGGTCAGACGCGTGACATGCGCAGCCTTGGCGAAAAGCGCATCGGTCTTGTCCCTGTCACCCACATGCCAATCAAAGCAGGTATTATTCGGCGCGCTGGCCCAAACCTGAGGCTGGCCGGGCTTGGTGGCAGTCGCGAGATCAGTGGCCGAGGGCAGGATCTCATAATCCACCTCAATCGCCTCGGCGGCATCGCGCGCGGCCTTGGCGCTTTCCGCCACCACAAAAGCAACCGGGTCGCCCACATGGCGCACCACGCCTTCCGCCAAAGTCGGGCGCGGCGTGGAAGAAAGCGGCGAACCATCGCTATTCTTGAGCGGGATCAGGCAAGGCAGCGGCCCCAGCCCCTCAGCCGCCAAATCCGCCGCCGTATATACACCCAGTACCCCGGGCACGGCTTTGGCGGCGGCGGTGGAAATGCTTTTGATCGCCGCATGGGCATGGGGGCTGCGGAGCACCACGCCCTGAGCCTCTCCAGGCAGGCTGATATCGGCAGTATAGCGCCCATCGCCTTTCAAAAGCCTGGGGTCTTCGACACGACGAATGGATTGGCTGAGGCCGAATTTTGCCATGGCGGGGGCTCCCTAATTCTTGTCCAGGCCGCATCATTCACCATGGTGGGGGTCAAAGGAAAGGGGGGAAGGCTTCGCCCGCGATGATTTGTGGCCTAACCTGCCCCCATGTGGTTCCCCGCCCCCAAGGAGCTTCCGCTCCGCCCCTTCGCCCGCCTGCCGGATAGGCTTCGCCAAATGCGCCGCACCGCCTGGGCGGATGCCAATCGCGCCGGCGCGCCGATTGATAGTTTCCTGGAAGGCCCCTGCTTTGACCGTGCGGGGCGCTTCCTGGTCACCGATATCCCAAATGGCCGCATCCTGCTGGTCGGTCCCGGTGATGGTTGGGACGTGCTGGCGGAATATGAGGGCTGGCCGAATGGCTTGGCCCTTGGCGCCGATGATGCGCTGTTGATTGCCGATTATCGCCATGGGCTTCTCAGCCTTGATCCAACGCGCGGCTCCATCACGCCGCTATTGGAACATGTCGGCAGCGAAGGCTTTCTTGGCCTGAATGATGTGACGCTTGGCGCGAATGGCGCGATTTTCTTCACCGACCAAGGCCAGACCGGCCTGCAGGACCCGCGTGGGCGGGTTTATCGGCTATCGCCAGATGGCCGGCTGGATCGGCTGATCTCCAACGGCCCGAGCCCCAATGGCATTGCGCTGAATAAGGCCGGCACGCATTGTTATGTGGCGATGACGCGGTCTTGTGAGGTCTGGCGCTTCGCGCTCCGCGCGGACGCCATTGTGGGCAAGGCCAATCTGTTCTTCCGCACGCCGGCGGGCACATCCGGGCCGGATGGCATGGCGGTGGATGTGCATGACAGGCTTTTCATCGCCAATCCCGGCCATGGCATGGTCTGGGGCGTTGATCCGCATGGCGTGCCGCTTTTCGCGCTGGACTGCCGGCCCTTTGGCCGCATGCCCACCAATTGCTGCTTCGCGCCGGATGGCATCACCCTGCTGATCACGGAAAGCCAATCAGGCCAGGTTTTGGCGGCAGAAATCCCGCCGCCCTGAACCAGGTTCAGGTCACCCGGTCCAATTCCTGTTCCGTCATACCGCCAGGCACCAGGGCCATGGGGATTTTCAGGCGGGATGCGTGGCGGCCTGTCAGCGCGGAAATCAGCGGCCCCGGCCCGCTACTGCCGGTTGCCATGGCCAGCACCAGGATGGAAATGCGCGGGTCTTCGTCGATCAAGGAAAGCAATTCTTCCCGCGCTTCGCCTTCGCGGATGATCAGCATGGGCATGCCGCCGGTAATCTCACTGACATGAGAGGCCAAGCCCGCGAGCAGGCGCTCAGCCTCCGCGCGGCGTTCTTCCTGCATCATCACGCCAACGCCGGCCCATTCCACCAACTCCACGGGTTCCAGCACGCGCAGCAGCGCCACGCGCCCACCGCCTTTGCGGGCCCGCAGGCAGGCATAGCGCAGCGCCACTGCCTGTTCGGCGCTGTCATCCACCACCACCAGGAAAACGCGATCCCGTTTGGCCTTGCTGGCAGCGGCGGCGGCTTCTTCAGTATCGGGCATCAATTCCTCCTGAACAGCACGCTGCCGAGCCAGCCTGCCAGCACCGCCAAAACAATACAAAGCACGCCGTAAAGCAGCGGCTGACCACGCGCGAGGGAAGCAATCTCCGCCGCCGAGCCCACGCGTTCAAGGCGGAGCGATAATTCCTGGCGCGCGATCACGCGCCCTTCGCGGGCCAAAAGCACCTCAATTTGATAATCGCCGGTTTGCACCGTGGCGGGGAAGGAAATGCGCGCGCTGAAAAGCCGTTCGCCTGCCCGCGCAACAGGGGCGGCATATTCCTGCCAGCGTCCGTCGGCTTGCTTCAATTCCAAAAGAGCCGCGCGAAAGCTGGGGTTGCGATTGCCTTCACTGCGCAGGCGAAGGTTATCAAAGCCCAGGCGATATTGCCGCCTTTCATCCTCGGGCAGAATTTCCCAAACGCGGCGCGTGCCAGTCAGGGCATAAAAGCCCGGCACTTCGGGAAAGCGCGTGGAAGGGCCATTCAGCCAAATGCCCAGCACATTGATCTTGCGCCGCACCACCACGCCCTGGGTCGGGCCGGTGGCCACTACGATCAAATCTTCTGGCGGGTCGCCACCAAGTGGGTTTTGCGTGGCGCCGAATACTAACACTGAAGCGCCGGTGAAGCCGGTGCTGATTTCAACCCTATCCGTGGAAAGTTCTGCCGTAATGGGCTGGCCAAAGGAAGCGGCAGGCGCAATCAGCACGCCAAGCAGGAACAGCGCGCGCGCCCAGGCCTTCATGAAATCGGGCCAAGGGTGAAGGCGCGGCTTGGCGTTTGCAGCAGATTCCAGGCGAGACCAAAAGCAACCGCCAGCACCAATAAGCCAAGCAGGGCGCGGGTTTCCTCACCACGCAGTTTGGTGCCCATGGCGGCGCCAAATTGCGCGCCCGCTACGCCGCCGGCCAGCAACAAAAGCGTCAGCACAATATCCACGCTACCAACCTGCCAGGCCTGTAACAGCGTGACATTGGCCGAGACAAAAACCACCTGAAACAGCGATGTGCCAATCACAATCGAGGTAGGCATGCCAAGGATGTAAATCATCGCCGGCACCAGCATGAAGCCGCCACCCACCCCCATGATGGCGGAGAGCATGCCAATGCCAAAGCCAATCAACAGCGGCGGAATAACCGAAATATACAGCCTGGAATCGCGAAAGCGCAGCTTGAAGGGCAGGCCATGCAGCCAGGTATGTTCATGGAGCTTGCGCCGTGGCGCCGTGCCGCGCCGGCGCCGGAGCAAGGCCGTGACGCTTTCACGCACCATCAAGGCGCCAACAATGCCAAGGATCACCACGTAAAATAGCGAGACCGCGATATCCACCTGGCCCCAGCGCTTGAGAAGCGCAAAGATCTGCACGCCAAGTGCGGAACCAACCAGCCCGCCCGCAAATAGCGTGAGCCCCATGCGCCAATCCACATTGCCGCGGCGCCACTGCGCAATCAGGCCAGAGATCGAAGCACCCAGCGTTTGATTGGCGCCAGACGCCACCGCAACAGGGGATGGAATGCCGATCAGCATCAAAAGCGGCGTCAGCAAAAACCCGCCGCCCACACCAAAAAGCCCCGATAGCCAGCCCACGCCAAAGCCGATGCCAAGCAGCAGCAGGGCATCTACACTCATTTCAGCGATGGGCAGGTAGACCTGCATCGCGATTCCAATCAGTCCAAACGTGAGCCTTACGCGAAGCTTCGACCTTGCGGCGCAACCCCGCAAGAGGCTTTATCGGCGCGTTACAAGGCAGGAATGCGGCAGGGGCGTTATCGCCGCGTGACGATGGCGACCAGCGACAGGAAAACGAGGCCCAAAAGCGCGAAACCGGCAATGGCGAAGGGCGGGCCAATGCCATCCGCCAAGGCGCCGAGCACCAGCACGCCAAGCGGCCCAGTGCCGATGCAGGTGGTGGTCAGGCCCAGAATGCGCGAACGTGCCTCAACCGGTGCTTCCATCATCACAATGCCGGTTTGCAGGCTGGCAAAGGCCGCCGTGCCAAAGCCGCCCAGCATCAGGAACAGCGCCGCAAGCCATAATGAGGGGGCGAGTGCCGCCAGCACCAGCACGGCCAGAAAGGCGGTGGAACCGAAAAGCAACAAGCGCCTGCCCGCTTGCGGCCCGCGCCTGAGCGCCAAGGCAAGCCCCGAAATCAGCGCGCCAAGTGGTTCAGCGGCAGCCAGGAAGCCGATTTCAATGGCACTCGCCCCAAAGGCGCGGTCGCCAAAGGCCGGAAGGATGGAATTATAGGAAAAGCCGAAAATATTCATCACCAAGGTCACGCCGAGCACGGCGCGCAAGGCAGGATGGGCAAGGGCGATGCGCAAAGCCTCAGCCACTTCGGCAAAAAGGCGGCGCGGCACCAGGGCGCGGCGCGGTTGGCTGTAAGAAACCGTGGCAACCAAGCCAAGCGCCACAAGATAAATCACCGAGGCAATGCCATAAGCCGCAGTGACGCCAAGGGTTTCATACAAAACCCCACCCAGCATCGGCCCAAGCATGCGGGTCGTGCTGCCTGTTGTGGTATCAAAAGCCACGGCGGGCACAATGCGTTCCGGCCCCGCGGTTTCCGCCACCATACGCCGGCGTGTAGCCAATTCATTGGTCCAAACCAGCCCGCCGATCAGGCCATTCATCCATAAATGCCAAAGTGAAAGCCAGCCCAGCGCGGAAAGCGTGGCGATGGAAATGGCGCCAAGTGCCGTGAGCACCTGGCCGGCCATCAGCAAATATTTGCGATTGAGGCTTTC
>CAIMVB010000237.1 GCA_903844785.1 uncultured Rhodospirillales bacterium
CCAGCGTTGCGATGCATGGTGTGGAAGCCGCAGGCAAGGGTGTGGATACGGAAGAACACGCGGCGTCACTCACCAAGGGCCGCCCCGGCGTTTTGCACGGCAATCGCACCTATTTGTTGCAGGATGAATTCGGCCAGATTCTGGAAGCGCATTCGATCAGCGCTGGCCTGGATTATCCCGGCGTTGGCCCGGAACATGCCTGGCTGCATGACATCAAGCGCGTGGAATACATGAGTGCGACGGATGATGAGGCGCTTGCGGCCTTCCAGCTTTGTTCGCGCATGGAAGGCATTATCCCGGCTTTGGAACCAGCCCATGCGCTGGCGCATGTGATCAAGGTCGCGCCGACCATGGCGAAGGATAAGATCATCATCATGAATATGTGTGGCCGTGGGGATAAGGATATCTTCACTGTCGCGCGTGCCCTTGGCGTTTCGATGTGAGTGTCATGACAGGAACTTCCCGCATCGCCGCGCGCTTCGCGGCCCTTCGCGCCGAAGGGCGCGGCGCCTTGATCCCCTTTCTGGAAGCCTTTGATCCGGACCGTTCGACATCCATGGAAATCCTGCGCGGCTTTCCGGGTGCGGGCGCGGATTTGATTGAAATCGGCTGCCCCTTCACCGATCCCATGGCCGATGGCCCAACCGTCCAACGCGCCGGTCAGCGCGGGCTGAAGGCTGGCGCGACATTGGCTGGCACGCTGCAAATGGTGCGTGACTTTCGTGCTGGTGACGCGGCTACGCCGATCATTCTGATGGGCTATTACAATCCCATCCTGTCCTATGGCGCCAATTTCTGCGCTGATGCGGCAGCGGCGGGCGTGGATGGCCTGATCATTGTGGATGTGCCGCCAGAAGAAGCGGATGAGATCGAACCCCAAGCGCGCGCCGCCGGGCTTGATATGATCCGCCTGATCGCGCCGACCACAGATGATGCTCGCATGATCAAGGTTTTGGCTGCCACATCCGGCTTCATTTATTACGTCGCCATCACCGGCATTACCGGCACCCGCAGCGCGACCGGCGCCGAATTGGCCGAAGCCATTCCGCGTATTCGCAAACACACCAATTTGCCGATCGCGATTGGCTTTGGTGTGCGTACGCCGGAACAGGCTGCTGAGGCCGCACGCATTGCCGATGGTGCTGTGGTGGCATCAGCGCTGATTGATGTGCTGGCGGGCGATCTGGACGCGGAAGGCCGCGCCAAGCCTGGCACGGTGCAGAAGGTGCTAGATCAGGTTGCGGCGCTGGCATCAGCGGTGCGGAGCGTGAAGAAGGGCGCCTGAAGGCGCCAGATGAGTTGCTGAGAGGAATAGAGTGATGACCACCCCCATCGGTCCGCTGACCGGACTTCGTGTGCTTGACCTGACGCGCGTTTTGGCCGGCCCCACCTGCACGCAAATGCTGGGCGATCTGGGCGCCGAGGTGATCAAGATTGAACGCCCGGAAGCGGGCGATGATACGCGTGGCTTCGCGCCCCCCTTCGTGCCGAATACGAAGGAAAGTGCGTATTTCGTCGGCGTCAATCGCAACAAGAAATCCGTCACTTTGGATATCGCGAAACCTGAGGGCCAGGCGATCATTCATAAGCTTTTGGAACATTGCGATATCCTGGTTGAGAACTTCAAAGTCGGCGCCTTGGCGAAATACGGCCTGGGCTATGAGCAATTGGCCAAGACCCATCCGCGCCTGATCTATTGTTCTATCACCGGCTTCGGCCAAACCGGGCCTTACGCCCCGCGCCCTGGTTATGACGCGCTGATCCAGGCCATGGGTGGTGTCATGTCGCTGACGGGCGAGCCCAATGGCTCACCGCAAAAGGTTGGCGTGCCGGTCGCGGACCTTTTCGCGGGGCTTTATGGTTGCATCGGTATTCTGGCCGCCGTGAACCATCGCAACAGCACAGGCCAAGGCCAGCAGATTGATATCGGCATGCTGGACACACACGTGGCCTGGCTTGCCAATCAAGGTATGAATTACCTGGCGACGGGCGAAAACCCGCCGCGCCTTGGCAATCAGCACCCGAATATTGCGCCCTATCAGGAATTCCCGACCAAGGATGGCTATATCATCCTGGCCGTTGGCAATGACCCGACCTTTGAACGCTTCTGCAAGGCCTTCGGGCAGGAAGCTTTGCTGGCCGATCCGCGCTTTGCGACCAATCCTATCCGCGTGCAGAATCGCCAATTGGTGACGGATACACTCACGCCCGTGATGAAATCCAAAACCACGGCGGAATGGATTGATGCGCTGGAAGCGCTCAAAATCGGGTGTGGTCCCATCAATACGCTGGAACAGGTCTTCGCCGATCCCCATGTCCAAGCGCGAGAGATGGTGGTGGATATGGCGCATGGCAGCGGCGAGAAAGTGAAGGTCATCGCGAACCCGGTGAAGCTTTCGGCAACGCCGCCTAGCTATCGCAGTGCGCCGCCGGTGCTGGGTGAACATACCAATGCCGTGCTGACTGACGTGCTGAAAATGAGTGCGGGGGAAATTGCCGCGCTCAAGGATAAAGGCATTTTGTGATGGCGCTGCCCGCGGGGGCCCGTGCTGGCGCTTTGCGCTGGCTATCACCTGCGGGTTTCTTCACGCTGCGTTGGCTGGAATGGGGCCCGCTTGATGGCGCGCCCGTGATGTGTGTGCATGGGCTGACGCGGAGTGGTCGGGATTTTGATGCACTCGCCGCAGCACTTGCCGCTTCCGGTCGGCGCGTCTTTTGCCCGGATTTGCCAGGGCGTGGCGCTTCGGATTGGTTGCCGGACCCGGCACTTTATCAGCCGCCGATCTATTCCCAAGCTCTGGCGCATCTGCTCGCGCGCATGGATGGGCCGGTGGATTGGGTGGGCACATCTTTGGGTGGCATTTGTGGCATGGGCATTGCTGCCACACCCGGCAACGTTATCCGGCGCATGGTGCTGAATGATATTGGCGCGGTGATCCCTGCCAGCTCACTCCAGCGTATCCGTGATTATATCAATCTTCCCGCGCCCTCCTTTACTGATATCGCGGCGCTTGAGGCGTATTTGCGCGACGTGCATGCGCCCTTTGGTAATCTTACCGATGCTGAATGGCGGCATTTGGCGGAAACCTCCGCCAGGCGGGACGCCGAAGGTGTGCTCAGGCTGCATTATGACCCCGCCATTATTCGTGCCTTCAGCGCTGGCGATGTTGCGGATATTGATCTTTCGCCGCTTTGGGCTGCCATAGCTATCCCGGTGCTTATTCTGCGCGGTGTCGCCAGTGATGTGCTGCCTGCAGATGTCGCAGCACAGATGGCGCGTAAACCAAGCGCGAAGCTGATTGAAATTGCCGAAGCTGGCCATGCGCCAGCGCTGATGGCCGCTGATCAAATTGCTGCCATAGGAAACTTCCTGAACGCGCCATGAACGAGGAAACCCCAGCTTCACCGCGCAAGGAAGGGATGCTGGGGTTTATCGTCGCGCTCTGGGATGGGCTTTACGGTTTTGTGTTCCGAGTTGTGCCACTTTTATTGGCGGCGGCTTTTGTCCTGTTATTGCTCCGAGAAATGCGGCGTGAGGATATTGAAATCGCGCCCATTCAGGTTCCGGCCAAGCTTGCCGAAGCGGGGCTTTCTGCGGATGTTGTGGCTCTACGCCTGCTGGATCAGGTCATCCTCGTGCAGAATACCGTCACGGCGGAAAGGCTGGGCCAGCAGCGCCTGGAATTGGCCGGCGATCAGCCGGATTTCAATGTGCCGATTGCGGGGCTTTCGCTGCGCGCCTTGGCAACCTTGCTCCGCAGCGTTTTTGGCACACCGAGCAAACGCATCACGGGTGAGATTGTCCTGGAAAAGGATCAGTTGAAGCTCCGCCTGCGTTTGGCGGGACGTGGGCTGATTGCCGATATTGATGGCGTGCAAAGTGATGCGGTGGATAGGTTGCTGGCTATGGCCGCGCCGGAAATCTGGCGCGTCATTCAGCCCAGGCTCTATGCTTGGCATGTGGCGCAGACGGAACCCAATCAAGCCGTAGTGCGCGACAAGATGCGCGCCCTGCTGCGCGCTGCCAGCGGCGATGTGGCAACAGAAAATACGGTACGCGGGCTGATGGGACGCAGCTATTTGCGCGAAGGCCGCGCGCGCGATGCTTTTGAAGTCGCTGAGGTCATGGTCCACAACAGCCCCGAAATGGGGGCGGCGTGGTATTTGCGCGGTGTCGCGCAATTCCGCTTAGGCCGTATAGAAGCCGCGCTTGAAGATTATCGCCGCGCACAACAACTCGACCCGCGCGGTGTTTGGGTACATGTGGCGGTGGCGGAAGCCTATGCCCATTCTGGGCGCTTGGATGAAGCGCTCACGGAAATCCGTAAGGCACTTGCCGAACAGCCGCGCGACCCTTGGGCCTTGCAACATGAAGGCAGCATTCTGCTGGCGATGAACCGCGCGCGGGAAGCCATGCTGTCTGTCCGGCGTGGCTTGGATCAGGACCCGAATAGCGCTGATCTGCGTCTATTGCTCGGGCGCGTGCTGCTGCGCCTTGGCAATCAGGCGGAAGCCGCTGCCGCATTCCAGCAGGCAGCGAGGCTTGCACCTGCCATGGTGGAACCGGTGCTTGATTTGGCGGCGTTGCTTTTGGCCACAGGCCAAGAAGCAGAAGTACGCGATGTGCTGGCCAGGCTTCTCATGCGGGAAGATTTGTCCCCCACGCAACGTGCAGAGGCCGAGGCGCTGATGGCGCGGCTGCCGGGCGCATCGCGCTGAAGTGCTTGGCGTCACCCGCCGCACCTGCTTCACTGTTTCCCTTATCCGGTCGGGGTTTGCGGCATGTATGATGTGATTGTGGTGGGTGCGGGTTCCTCTGGCGCGACCTTGGCGGCGCGGCTTTCGGAAGATTCCCATCGGCGCGTTCTGCTGCTTGAAGCGGGGCGCGATTGGCGCGCGGCGGAAGCGCCGCCGGAAATACGCAGCCCGAATATTGTACCCTTCATGCATGACCCGAAACA
>CAIMVB010000238.1 GCA_903844785.1 uncultured Rhodospirillales bacterium
CCGCCACCGGCGCGGGCGCTTCTGCGCTGGCCTGCGGCGCCGGTTCCGGCGCCGGCGCAGCAGCGGGCGCCACCGCCATGGCGCGGTTCGCCATGTTATTCGCAAATTCCGCCAAAAGCGCGCGCGCGACATGCACGCCGCCGGCATTGGCGAAGGTCTCCAATGGCCCGGTCACGGTGAAGCTGCCATTGACGGTCAGCCTGGTGGCATCGCCTTCCGCCGCCGCCAGCACTTCGCCATTCGCCAGCGCGCGCGATGCGCCGCGCTGGTCAATACCGCGCCCTTCGATGCGGCAGCGATGGGCATCATGGTCGTAATCAAGCTTGGCTTCGCCGCGAAAGGCCGCAGTGGTGGGGCCGAATTTTACCTTGATGGCGCCGCGCCAGAGCCCATCCCCGGTTGAAGGCGCCAGCTGCGCGCCTGGGATGCAGGCAGCGACCTCGGCCGGGTCGCTCAATAATGGCCAAACCACGCCAAGCGGCGCGGGGATCAGGGTTTCTTCCGAAATATCGGGCATGGTGCTGCGTAGGGTCCTGTAAGAAGGACGCAGCCTGCGCAAAGCTGGCGCCGGGCGCAAGCCCGGGGCGCGGAGACGACTAAACGGTCAGGAGTTTCAAGACATTTTCGCGGGGGAGTTCCGCCGTCGGGCCAGCCAATGCCACTTCACCCCGCACCATGACAGAAATGGAATCGGCCAATTCGCGGGCGAAGTCGAAATACTGCTCCACCAAAATCACCCCCATGCCGCGTTCCTTCGCGAGTAGCGCGATAACGCGGGCGATATCCTTGATGACATTGGGCTGAATACCCTCGGTCGGTTCATCCAGGATCAGCAGGCGGGGGCGCGCGGTCAGGGCGCGGGCAATGGCAAGCTGCTGCTGCTGCCCGCCGGAGAGATCCCCGCCGCGCCGCTTGAGGAAGCTTTTCAGAATTGGGAAAAGATCAAAAATATCATCCGGAACGCCTGAGCCGCGCGGGGCGGCGGCAAGCGCGGTTTCCAGATTCTCCCGGACCGTCAGGAAGGGAAAGATTTCGCGCCCCTGCGGCACATAGCCAATCCCGGCGCGCGCCCTTTCGGCCGCGGGCAGGCGCGTGATGTCGCGCCCTTCCCAGGTGATCGTCCCGCCCGAGACCTTCTCCAGCCCCATAATGGCGCGCATGAGCGATGATTTGCCCACACCATTGCGCCCCAGCACGCAGGTGATGCGCCCTGGTTCCGCCACCAGGTCAACGCCGCGCAGGCAGAGCGAGGCGCCATAGAAAAGTTCAATCCCCCGCGCCATCAGCATGGTTTATCGCCCCAGATAGACATCAATCACCCGTGGGTCTTCCTGTACCTGCTCAATCGGACCTTCGGATAGGACCGATCCTTCATGCAGCACTGTCACCTTGCGCCCCAAGGCGCGGACGAATTCCAGATCATGTTCCACCACCACCACGCTACGCTTGCCCGCGATGCGGCGGAGCAAGGCGGCGGTATGTTCGGTTTCCTGATCCGTCATGCCGGCCACAGGTTCATCCACCAACAGCAATTCCGGGTCCTGCATCAGCAGCATGCCGATCTCAAGCCACTGGCGCTGCCCGTGGGAGAGGATGCCGGCGCGGTCCTTGGCGCGCTCCGTTAGGCCGATTTCGGTCAGCACTTCGTCAATGCGTTCCCGCGCTTCGCCACTTAAGCGCCAATGCAAGGCGGCGAGCGTGCCGCGCGGTGCCTTGAGCGCGAGTTCCAGATTTTCAAACACCGTCAGCGCATCAAACATGGTGGGCTTTTGGAATTTCCGCCCAATGCCAAGATTGGCGATGCGCGTTTCATCCAGCCTGGTCAGGTCATGATCGCCAAAGCGCGCCGTGCCGCTATCGGGTTTGGTCTTGCCGGTGATCACATCCATCATCGTCGTCTTGCCCGCGCCATTGGGGCCAATGACGGCGCGGAGTTCGCCCGGTTCCACGATAAGCGACAGATTATTCAAAGCGCGGAAACCATCAAAAGTGACGGTGATGCCATCCAGATAAAGGCTTGCTCCCTTTTTCATGCGCCGCGCCTCTTAATCAGGCCAATCAGGCCGCGTGGCAGGAAAAGCGTCACCACAATGAACAGCGCGCCCAGCACCAGCAGCCAAAGGTCAGGCGCGAAGGAAGTAAGCCAAGTTTTCAGCGCATTGACTGAAAAGGCGCCAAGGATCGCGCCAATCAGTGTGCCGCGCCCACCAAAGGCTACCCAGACCACGGCCTCGATCGAATTGCCCGGGCTGAATTCGCCTGGATTGATGATGCCAACAAGCGGCACATAAAGCGCCCCTGCCAGCCCCGCCATCATGGCCGAAAGCACAAAGACAAACAGCTTGAAGGCCGTGACATCATAACCCAGAAACCGCACGCGGCTTTCCGCATCGCGAATGGCAATCAACAGCCGTCCGAATTTGGACTGCACCACATGGGCTGAAATCAACAGCGTGATCAGTAAAGCGCCAAAGGCCGCCAGATAAAGCCCAGTGCGCGCACTTGGTGTATTGAGCGGCACGCCGAGCAAATCCTTGAAATCGGTGAAGCCATTATTGCCGCCAAAGCCCATATCATTGCGGAAGAAGGCCAGCATCAACGCATAGGTCATGGCTTGGGTGATAATGGAAAGATAAACCCCAGTGATGCGGCTACGGAACGCAAGCCAACCCACAAGCCCGGCCAAGGCGCCCGGCACCAGCAAGGCCATCAGCATGGCGAAGGGAAAATACTCAAAGCCCAGCCAATACCAGGGTAATTCCTTATAGCCGAGGAACACCATGAAATCCGGCAGGATCGGGTGGCCATAAACGCCGCGATCCCCGATATTGCGCATCAGATGCATGCCCATGGCATAGCCGCCCAAAGCGAAGAAGGCGCCGTGCCCCAGGCTAAGGATGCCCGCATAACCCCAGGCGAGATCAATCGAAAGTGCCAGGATGGCGTAGCAAATCCATTTGCCGGTGACGGCCACAACAAAATCCGAAACGCGCAGCGGGTGGCCCGCCGGCAGCGCATTCAGCAGCGGCGGCAACAGCAGTAGCACGAAAATCAGCGCAACCAGCAGAAGGCGCAGATTGAAGCGGAGTGATGAAATGCCAGGCATGGTCATTGATCCGCCGCCCGACCTTTAAGGGCAAAAAGCCCTTTTGGTCTGCGCTGGATGAACAGCATAATGCCTACCAGCACAGCAACCTTGGCGAGCACCACGCCGGTATAGGGTTCCAGCAATTTATTGAAGACGCCAAGCGTCAGCGCGCCAATCAGCGTGCCGGCCAGGCTACCAACACCGCCAAACACCACGACCATGAAGCTATCCACAATGTAGCCCGTGCCAAGATTGGGGGAGACATTGTCAATCTGCGACAGCGCCACGCCCGCCATGCCGGCAATGCCCGACCCAAAGGCAAAGGTCAGCGCATCCACCCGCCCGGTGCGAATGCCCATGGTGGCGGCAATGCGCCGGTTCTGCACCACGGCGCGCATTTCAAGCCCGAAGCGCGTGAAGCGAATGGCTGCCATGACCAGCAACAGCACGGCAATGCCAAAGACAATGATCCAAAGCCGATTCTGCGTGACGCTGATCTCGCCCGGCAGCATCAGCGTGCCCTGCATCCAGGCGGGGCTTGAGACTTCCCTGTTTTGCGCACCGAAAATGAGCCGCACCGCTTGTTGCAACATCATGCCGACGCCGAAAGTCATCAGCAGGGTTTCTAGCGGGCGGCCATAAAGATGCCGGATCAAGCCGCGTTCCAAAGCCGCCCCCAAAACTGCCGTCACCAGAAACGCTGCCGGCACCGCAAGCGGCAGCGCCCAGGGCGCTAGGAACGTGCCGCGCAAAGCTTCCTGCACCAGGAAGGTTGTATAGGCGCCAAGCATAACGAATTCGCCATGCGCCATATTGATCACGCCCATGACGCCAAAGGTCACCGCCAAGCCAAGCGCGGCCAGAAGCAACACGGATCCCAGCGAAAGCCCCTGGAACAGCAATTCCCCGGCGCGACGAAACGCCAATTGCCGATCAATGCGCGCCACCGCAGCGTCAATCGCCTCGGCCAAACCCGCATTACCCGTGCGCGCTTCCAGCAATACTGTCCGCGCGGCTTCAGAACCCGAAGCCCCCAGGCTTTCAATCCCGGCGCGTTTCATCGCCTCATCATCAGAAGCAAGCCGCGCCGCGCCCTGCGCCAAAACCAGCCTTTCGCGAATGCGCGGCACGGTTTCGCGCGCCAGTGCTGCATCCAAAAGGGGCAAATCCTGCGCGCTGCGGCTACGCAAAATCCCATCCGCGGCGCGCAAGCGTTCCGCCGGATCGGGCGAGACAATCTGCAAGCGCCCAAGCGCACTGCGTAGCGCAGCACGAACACGGTTGTTGATGCGCACAGGGCTCGCACCCGTGGCGTCAGCGGGCGCGCCCGTCAGCGCATCAGCATCACCAATGCGAAGCGCGCCATCTGGCATACGCGCAAGCTTGCCATCGGCCAGCGCCTGCAAAAGTGGCAAGGCGCGCGGGTCACCACTCAGGCCAAGTTTTTCAACCGCTTCAGCCTGTTCACCAAAACTGCCGCCAAGGCGAAGTGCGGTTGCGTTGAATTCATTCTGCGCAAAGCAGATGGGCGCAAGGCCCAGCACCAGCAGCAGTGTCAGGATCAAACGTTTCATGGAAAATTTGGGGCGGTGATCGAAACCACCGCCCCTTTTCAATCAGCCGCGACGACGGCTTGCGTTTTCCGGAATGAAGGGAGACCAGTTTTCAGCGACGATCGGCCCAGGCGTCTTCCAGACGATGTTGAACTGACCATTTTCCATCACTTCGCCAATCATCACAGGCTTGGACAAATGATGGTTGCGGTGCATCTCAAGCGTATAGCCGCAAGGCGCATCCACCTTCTGGCCATACATGGCTTCGCGCACCGCATCCACCGCCGTTGTGCCGGCCTTGGCCACCGCCTGCGCCCACATCTTGAAGCCAACCAGTGTGGCTTCCATCGGGTCATTCGTCACGCGGCGCGGGTTCTTGATATAGGCCTGCCATTGGTTCTTGAATTCCGTATTGGCGGGGTTGTTCACGCTCATGAAGTAGTTCCAGGCGGCCAGGTGGCCGACCAGCGGCTTGGTATCAATACCAGCCAATTCTTCTTCACCGACCGAGAAGGCAACGGAAGGAATGTCTTCCGCCTTGATGCCTTGGTTGCCGAGTTCACGATAGAAGGGAACATTGGCATCGCCATTGATGGTGGAAACAATGGCGGTGCGCTTGCCTTCACCGGCAAAGCGCTTCACGCGCGCCACAATGCCCTGCCAATCGGAATGACCGAAGGGCGTGTATTCTTCCATGATATCGGCATCGGCGATGCCCTTGCTGTTCAGGAAGGCGCGCAGAATGCGGTTGGTGGTGCGCGGATAGACATAGTCGGTGCCGAGCAGCGCAATGCGGCGCGCTTCACCACCATCCTTCGACATCAGGTATTCAACGGCCGGGATCGCCTGCTGGTTCGGCGCGGCGCCGGTGTAGAACACGTTCTTGGATTGCTCTTCGCCTTCATACTGCACCGGGTAGAAGAGCAAGCCGTTCAATTCTTCAAAGACGGGCAGCACGGATTTGCGGCTGACCGAGGTCCAGCAGCCAAAGGTCACATCCACCTTCGC
>CAIMVB010000239.1 GCA_903844785.1 uncultured Rhodospirillales bacterium
CGAAAAAGGCAGCATGCCCAGATAAATGATGCCGGCCATGGCAAGCGCTGCCCAGGGTTCGGCGAATAGCAGCGCCATGAAAAGCCCAACGCCAAGCAGCAACGGCAGCACGGCGGCGCGCGGTACCTTGAAATTTTTGAAAGACCAGGTGGGCAGCGTGCTGACCATCAGCCCGCCCACCAGGATCAGAACACCAGCCACTAGCACGGGGTTGCGCATAATCGCCGCAAGCGCGGGCAATTCAACTTGCGTGAAGAATAGCCCCGCGAAAAGCGGAAATAGCGCGCAGCCTGCCGCCGCCGGCGCTGGCACGCCAGTGAAGAAATTATAGGTATAGGCAGGCTTTGGCGCCGGCCCAACATCAAGCGCGGCATTGAAGCGTGCCAGGCGCAGCGCGCAACACACCGCGAAAAGCAAGGCGGGTGCGAAGGCAATACCGCGATAATCCTGCAACGCCCAAAGATACAGCACGAGTGCCGGCGCCACACCGAAGGATAGAAAATCCGCAAGGCTATCGAATTCCGCCCCGAAGCGTGATGTCGCCTTCAACAAGCGCGCAAGCCTGCCATCCAGCCCGTCAATCACGCCCGCCACCACAATCAATACCGCCGCTTCGGCAAAGCGCGTTTCAAAAGCGGCACGAATGGCCACCAGCCCGCAGCATAGCCCCAGCATGGTCATGATATTTGGGATCAGGCGATTGAAGGATTGCCCTTCAAAACGCGGCCGCGTGCGCGGGCGAAAGCGCCGCCTCAGCCGCCGCATCCGCCCTTCGGGCGCCGTGCCTTGCGGGGCATTCATCGTGCCTGCAACTCCGCCAGCACAGTCTCGCCACCAATCATGGTCTGGCCGACAGCGACCATGGGCTGAACACCCGGCGGCAGGTAAATATCGGTGCGGCTGCCAAAGCGGATGATGCCGAAGCGATCACCCGCCTGCACCACATCCCCCACCTTGGCGTCACACAGAATGCGCCGCGCAATCAGCCCGGCGATCTGCACCACCGCAATATCGCGCCCATCCGGCAGGCGAAGCGCCAGCGCATTGCGTTCATTCTCATCACTCGCCTTGTCCAGATTGGCGCTCAAGAATTTGCCGTGGTGATAGGCAATGCGCGTGACGGTGCCATCACAGGGCATGCGGTTCACATGCACATCAAGCACCGAGAGGAATATCGCGATGCGCCAGCCGGTTTCTTCGCCGATGCCCAATTCCACCGGTGGCTTGGCTGGCATGACAGACACCACATGCCCATCCGCCGGCGCCAGCACCAGTCCCGGGCGCGCGGGGGGGATGCGTTCCGGGTCGCGGAAGAAGTAAAGGCAGAACAGCGTGAACGCGACGCCGAGCCAAAACAGAAAAGCGCCAAGAAGCGCGCCGCCCAGCAGCGCCACTGCAGCGCCACCAATGAGGAAGGGCCTCGCCGCCGGATGCGGCCGGGCGAGAACCATACGAAGACTTTGTCCGAGTGCCATGCGCCCCGCTTACAGGGTTTTCATCAAAATTGCACAGGAATGCTTGCGGTGGGCGTTGTCGCCGCCAAGCCGGACCGCCCTTATCTGGGGCGGTTCGAAGCTTCAGGCGCCGGCGAAGCCGCGGGCAGCGCAAAAACCTGCCCAGGGAAAATCCGGTTCGGATCGGCGATCTGGTCCCGATTCGCCTGATAAATCACGGTATAGCGCGTACCCCGACCGTAAGTGGCCCGCGCGATACGCCACAGATTATGGCCCGGCTGCACTACAATACGTTGCTGGGCGAGCAATTCGTTGGGCAATTCCTCACGCTGGAAGGGCACTTCGGCACGGGCCAGGACGCGCCCTTCAGCCGGTGAAATCTGATCCACACGCAACCGATGGCGCCCAACAGCAGGCTGGGTTTCAGGCATCAAGGACCAGCGCCCCATCATATCGGCCGTCGCGTCACCAGCATGCAGATCATTGATGTAAAGGCGCAGCACAGCCCCTGGCTGGGCGCTGCCGGCAAAGATCATAGCGCCGCCCTGGTCATATTCCACCGAATCGATGCTCAAACGCGACGCCGCGCGTTCAGGCGATGCTGCTTCGCCCCCCTGCAACACACGCGGGGCTGTTCCTTCTGGGCGCATCGGCACCAGCACAGCAAGCGGCCCAGTTGGCTGGGCTGGCGCGGCCGTTTGAACCTGTTGGTCCTGGCTTGGCGCCGCATCTCGGCTTGTGCGCTCGGCAGGCGATTGCACCTGTTGGTCCTGACTTTGCGCTGCCTCCCGGCTTGCGCGGCCGGCTTCGGCCATTTGCGCCGCCGTATCGGGCACCACCAGCACCACCGTATCCGGCCCGCGGACTTCCTGATCGCCAAGCCGCGCAACCAGGCTGAGTTCCATATTGCCGGGGGGCAGCGGATCTGCCGGCAGAATGACGAATTCACCGCGACGATCCGCGCGCGCCCGGCCTAATTCCCGGCCATTATCGGCCATGACAATTACCTCGGCCCCTGGCGCGGCGCGGCCGGCAATAACCGCGCTGCCACGTGCACCCACGCGCACAACATCGAAGCGCGGCGGTTCCATGGCGGGTTGGGCAGCGGCCGATGCGCCTGCCGGCGCGGCTTCACTACGGGCGGCTTCATTCCGGGCCGATGCATTTGCGGCCGCTTCACTGCGGGGGGCTTCCGCGGCTGGGGCGGCCAAATCGGGTGGCACGGGGGCGGCTGGGATAACAGGGCGCGCCGCCTGCCCGGCATTGCCCGGCGCCGCACTGCCCGAGGGCGCTTCAGCCACAGCGCTGCGTGTGTTTGAGGGTGCATCCGCCTGTTGCGGGGCAAAAACGCCACGCCAGCCCAGAAAAACCAATAAGGCCAGAACCAGCAGCGCGGCTGGAATAATCCATTTCCTCGCGGTCAATCCACCGGATGGATTGGTAAGCATTCTGCTCTCCCCTCGCCACGCATGAAGGCGTATCGCCCCTTGCCTCTGCCCTGGCTCTTCTCCAAGACTTCTAGGTGTCATGTCTTAAGTCTGCAACACGGACCGAACGGAAGCTGGAAGAATGAGCATGGAAATCAGCCGGATCCGCATCTGGGATCGCCCCGTCAGGCTTTTTCACTGGAGCCTGATTTTACTGGTGGCAACATCCTATGCCAGCGGCAAGGGCGGCGCTTGGACGCTGCACTACGCATCCGGCTACGCCATCCTGACCTTGGTTTTGTTTCGCATTCTATGGGGTTTTTTTGGCTCAGAGAATGCGCGCTTCGCCCATTTCCTGAAATCACCCGTCGCGGCCTTGCGGCAATTGGCCCGCCTCACCAAACGCGATGTCGATCGTGAAACCAGCCATAACCCCGCCGGCGGCTGGATGGTTGTGGCATTGCTGGCGCTGCTTTTCGCGCAGGCATTCAGCGGGCTTTTTGCCAATCACGATCCTGGTTTCAGCTATTCGCAACATGGGCCTTTGGCGCTGAAGGTAGACGAGGCAACGTCAGAATCGCTTTCAGCGCTGCATCTTGCCGTGCAGCGCTATTTGCTGCTGGCGATTGCGCTGCATGTGCTGGCTATCATGGCCTATAAGCTGGTGAAGGGCCATGAATTGGTCATGCCGATGCTGACTGGGGAAAAGCTGGTGCCTACCGCCGTGCGCGCGCCACGCTTGGCTTCGGGGCGCCTTGCGCTTGGCTTATTCATCCTGGCCGGGGCCAGCGTTTTCGTCTTTATCCGCTTCTTCTGAGGCGCCCGCCCCGGCAGAAGCCTGGTAGAGCCGCGCGCTTAGCGCGCCGGGCCGCGATAGGGGCGATGGCAGGCACCGCAAGTGGCGCCGGTTTGCTGGAAAGCGGCGCCAAAGGCCGCTTGGTCGCCCGCAGCGGCGGCCGCCTGAAGGCTGCGAAGCTGCGTCACCATATTCGTATTTGCGGCTTCGAAGCCGGCCCGGTCAGTCCAAATAGCTGCCAGGGCGCGCGTATCACCTGTACCGCTGCCCGCCGGGAAACGGGCCGGAAAGCCTTCAAAAAATTGGATCATTTCAGCAATGCTGGCCGCAGATCCGCGCGGGTCGCCACGCTGGTCAACCACGGCCTTGATGCCTTCCATCTGGCGCGCAATGCCTTTCAGCCCATCCCGCCGCGCGGCAATGACATCGCCCTGCGCCAAGGCCGGGGCTGCCATGGCCAGTACGGTGGTCAGGGTAGCAGCGAGCGTCCAGGCTTTCATGGTGATCTCCGCAATCAAGGTTTCGATTCTGGGTAGCGCTTCGGGGCATGGTTTACAATGATCATGAAAGCCCCTCTATCGGCCTGGCCTGCCCGGTCCCGCTTGCGGCCCCCCGCCCCGCCCGCTATAGGGCGCTTCCCGCTGTGGTCGGCTTCGGAGTGTAGCTCAGCCTGGTAGAGCACTGTGTTCGGGACGCAGGGGCCGGAGGTTCGAATCCTCTCACTCCGACCAAAATTTTCCACAGATTTTTAGTGTCCCCCGCGGCGTGGCTTAGCGCGCAGCCCAAATAATCAGCGCCCGAGCAGGCCAAACCCAGGCAATCCCGGCCAAGGCAAAATACACGAATTCCAGCGTCCAATGCGTGCCAAGTACATGATCGGCAAGCAGAATTACGCCTGCGACATAAAGCAGGAAGCCGACAATGCCGATGATGCTGGCGAGCATGGATTTGGACATGGACCCCAAATAAGGCGTGGGGGGAAAATTTGCCACTACTGTCAACTTTGCTGGACATTTGTAGTGTCAGATTGTTATGCTCGCCCTGGAGGGCTCAGCCAAGCCAGACCCGCCGCCACGGTAGGGGCAACGCTTGGTACAGCAGCAACAAAGACAGCAAAGCAACGTGACAGACTCGACCAAAAAACTAGACCTAAAGGCGCATATCCGCGGCATTCCGGATTTTCCGAAGCCGGGCATCCTTTTCTACGACATCTCCACGTTGCTCCGGCATGGGCAG
>CAIMVB010000240.1 GCA_903844785.1 uncultured Rhodospirillales bacterium
CCAGTTTGAAATTCGGGATGCCGTAAATCATCCGCCCGCCGGCGCGGTCATGCCGATCATAAATCACCACCTGAAAGCCCAGCACGCGCAGCCGTTCGGCGGCCGCCATGCCGGCGGGGCCGGCGCCGATAATGCCGATGCTCTCCGCCCTTTCGCGCACGGGCTTGGGCGGCTTCACCCAGCCATTCTCCCAAGCGGTATCGGTGATGTATTTTTCCACCGCGCCAATCGTGACCGAATTGAACCCCTTTTCGATCACGCAATTGCCTTCGCAAAGCCGATCCTGCGGGCAAACGCGGCCGCAAATTTCGGGGAAATTGTTGGTGGCGGACGCCAACTCATAGGCTTCTTCCAGCCTTCCTTCGGCGGTCAGCTTCAGCCAATCCGGGATGTTGTTATTGAGCGGGCAATGCACCTGGCAGAAGGGCACGCCGCATTGCGAACAGCGGGATGCCTGTTCTGAGGCCGCTTCCGCCACGAAGGGGCGATAAACCTCGGCCCAATCGGCGCGGCGGTCGGTCGCGGCGCGCTTATCCGGCTGGTGCTGCGCCAGGCGCACGAATTGCAGCATTTTCTCGGCCATTGGGGGAAGTCCTTGGTCGCGGGTGAGCCCAGAACGGCCCCATAACCAAAGCCAATCCCCAAAGCGAGTCTTTTTTGCGCGATAAGGACAGAAAATATGACCTAATTGAGACTAAATGCTCCTCCTGCGCCTTTCCGTCACCCTGGCGTACCCCAAAAATATGCCCGTTTCGGACTTTATGCTGCCGATGCCCGCTGCCCACCCTGGCGAAACCGCGCCAGATAAGCCGGCACAATCGCCTCTACCGCCTTGGGTTCAATGCCAAGTGCCTGAAATCCCAAAGCATTGGGGGAAACCACATTATCCTTGCCCAGAAGGATCAATTGATCCCGCGTAAGCGGCGGCGTTGGCAGTAGCTCCCCAAGGCGGGCTTGCAGGCGAACGAAGCCCTCCGGCAGGGCGATCATGGGGCGGTGGCGGCCCGTCACATCCAATATGTAGCGCAGCACTTGGCGCATGCTCATCACGCGCGGGCCGCCCAATTCGAAGATCTTGCCGGCGGCGGATGGGTCCGCGAGGGCTGCCATGGCGGCATCCGCCACATCGCCCACATAAACCGGTTGAAAGCGCGTTTCCCCGGCGACCACCGGCATGAAGGGCAGCATGGCGGCAAGCCCGGCGAAGCGGTTGAAAAATTGGTCATCCGGCCCGAACACCACGGAAGGGCGCAGGATAATGGCACTGGGGAAGGCCGCCAGAACTGCCGCTTCCCCCGCCGCTTTGGTCTGCGCGTAAAGGCTCGGGCTGCCGGCATCGGCGCCAATCGCGGAAAGATGCAGGAATTGCTTGGCCCCCGCCGCCGCGGCCAAGCGCGCAACGCGCCCCGCCCCTTCGGCCTGGATGCGCTGGAAATCCCCGGCGCGGCTTTCGAACAAAATGCCGACCAGGTTGATGACCAGATCAGCCCCGGCGATGGCGCGCACGCAGGAAGCCTCATGCGTGACCGAGGCCGAGATGGGCGTGATCTGCCCAACACCCCCCATGGTGCAAAGCCGCGCGGCGCGTTCCGTATCCCGCCCCGCAATGCGGATACTATGCCCCGCCGCCGCCAGGCGCTGCACGATATGGCGCCCGATAAAGCCGGCGCCACCAAAAACTGTCACAAGCATTGCATCCACCCTTACCTAATGACGCCCATATGGGCGCGAAGGCTCAGGCGGAAAGGATGCCCACAGCGAGGCCAATCAGCATATTAAGCAGGATAGAGGCCAAAACCGCCGAAAAGCCCAGCATCCGCGCCTTCACCGGCTCCACGGGAAAAAGCCTCTGCGCGCCATCAAAAAACAGGTAAAGCGTATAAAGCGCCCCCACCAAGGCCAGCAGCCCGCCAATGGAAGGCACAATCAGCGCCATTCCGCCCACCCAGGCGCCGGTCGGCGCAAAGGCGGCGAGTTTCATCCCCGCCTCTCCATCGGAACGGGCGCCGAAGCGCGCGGCCAAGGGTGCCATGATTTTGCCCATGATCAGCACGCTGAGCAGCGCAATGGCATAGCTGATCGCCAATTCCGGAAAATTCGGCTGGTTGCCGCTAAGGTAGGTGCCAATGGCGCTGGCGATGGAAGGAATAGCGGCCAAGGGCAGCACATAGCCCGCGAAAACGCCGCCAAGCGTCATGGGTTCCGCCGCGATGGCTTCCCAGGTCTTGCCGGGTTCCACCAAAAGGCCCTTCGCCTTGGCGATGATATTCATGCCGCTGCCTCCTGCATTTCTTGGGGGGATATTGCGCTGGCCTTGGCCGCCTGGGCAAGCCATGGGTGGTGGCGGGCGGGCGCCGCTTCTGTCAGTTTCACCCCATGGTCGATTCGCTTCCCCGCTGGCGCGACAAGCGCTTTCTTGTGATGCTGGCGCTTGGTTTTGCCGCCGGCGTGCCGCTGCCGCTTTCGGCCTTTACGCTCAGGCAATGGCTCTCGGAATCCAATCTTTCGTTGGCTGCCATCGGCTTCACGGCGCTGATCGGGCTTTCCTATTCGCTGAAATTCCTCTGGTCGCCGCTGATAGACCATAGCCCGCCGCCGCTTTTCCGCGCGCTGGGGCGCCGGCGCGGCTGGCTGCTTTCCATCCAGATCCCGCTGATCGGCGCCATTATCGCGCTTGGCCAGACCAATCCGGCGCTTGATGTCAGCCTGACCGTGGCGGTGGCGGTCGTGGTCGCGTTTCTCTCCGCCAGCCAGGATATTGTGATTGACGCCTTCCGTATCGAAAGCCTGGAAGAAGCCGACCAAGGCTATGGGCTGGCCTGCTATGTTTGGGGGTATCGGGGCGCTTTGCTGGCAGCCACCGCGGGTGCCTTGGCCATGGTGGAATTCGCCGGCTGGGCCTTTGCGTTTGCCGGATGCGCGGCGATGGTCGGGCTTGGTTTTATTGCTGTGGTCTTTGCCGTCGAACCGCCGCGCGCTGATGGCGCTGCGCCACAGGGCTGGGCGGCGCGGCTACGTTATGCGGTGATTGATCCCTTCGCGGATTTCATGCGCCGCCGCTATTGGTTCGCGATCCTGGCCTTCATCGCCCTGTTCAAGCTGGGCGAGGCTTTGGCCGGTATTATGACCGCACCGTTTTACCGCCAGCTTGGCTTCACCCGGCTTGAAGTCGCGAGTGTTTCTTCTGTCTTTGGCCTTATGGCGACGCTTGCCGGCGCCCTGGCTGGCGGCTGGCTGGTGGCGAAGCTTGGCACCGGGCGCGCCTTGATCCTGACTGGGGTCACGCAAATGCTCTCCAACCTTATGTACGTCGCGCTTGCCTTTGCCGGGCATGATATCGGCATGTTGTTCGCCCAGGTGGGGGTGGAGAATTTCACCGATGGCTTGGCGGACGCGGCCTTTCTTTCCTACCTTGGTATGCTGACCAGTCGCAGCTTCACCGCAACGCAATATGCGCTGCTGTCGTCTCTGGCCGCTGTGCCGCTTCGCACCCTGGGTGCCACTTCCGGCGTGCTGGCCGAAGCCATGGGCTGGCCCTGGTTTTTTGTGCTGACCACCGCCGCCGCGCTGCCGGCCATGGTCATCATGCTTTGGCTGCTGCGCCGCCTGCCGCCCAAACCTGAAGGCGCCCCCGCATGACCAGCCCCTTCCTGCTGACGCCATTATTGCTGATTGGCAGCAATATCCTGATGACCTTTGCCTGGTATGGGCATTTGAAGCAGCCCGCCTGGCCGATTTGGCTCGCGGTTTTGGCTTCCTGGGGCATTGCGTTTTTCGAATATTGCCTGGCGGTGCCGGCGAACCGGATCGGCTATGGCACCTTTACCGGCCAGCAACTGAAAATCATGCAGGAAGTGATCACGCTTGCGGTTTTCGCCGTATTTTCCGTGATGTGGCTGGGTGAACCCTTGCGCTGGAATTTCGCCGCCGCCGCGCTTTGCCTTTTGGGGGCGGTGGTCTTCATTTTCCTGCCGGTTGAATAGGATTGCCAGGGTTGATCCCCCCTGCCGCCGGGCGTAAGGCCCAAGGCGCTTTTGATGGATTCCCGCCATGACCGATGTGATTGCGCCGCGCCGCGCCCTGATTTCCGTTTCCGACAAAACCGGACTGATTGAATTTGGCCGTTTCCTCGCAGCGCGCGGGGTGGAGATTCTCTCCACCGGCGGCACCGCCAAGGCGCTGCGCGACGCCGGCGTGCCGGTGAAGGATGTGTCCGACCATACGGGCTTTCCGGAAATCCTTGATGGACGCGTGAAAACACTGGTGCCGCAGGTGCATGGCGGCATTCTGGGCCGGCGCGATTTGGCCCAGCATGTGGCGCAAATGGCGACCCATGATATTGCGCCGATTGATCTGGTTGCGGTCAATCTCTACCCGTTCGAAGCGACTGTTGCGAAGGGCGCCGATTTCGATGATTGCATCGAAAACATAGATATTGGCGGCCCTGCCATGATCCGCAGCGCGGCGAAAAACCACGCCCATGTCGCGGTGCTGACAGAACCGGCGCATTTTGGGCAAGTGCAGGCAGAGATTGAGGTGGCGGGCGGCACCAGCCTGGCCATGCGTCGGCGTTTGGCAGCGGCGGCTTATGCGCGCACCGCTGCCTATGATGCGGCGATTTCCGGCTGGTTCGCCAAACAGGAAGGGCAGGAATTTCCGGAACGCCTCAGCTTTTCTGGCGCACTCCGCCAGACGTTGCGCTACGGCGAAAACCCGCATCAATCGGCGGCGTTTTACCTGGATGGCAGCGCGCGGCCAGGGATTGCCACTGCGCGGCAGATTCAGGGCAAGGAGCTTTCCTATAACAATCTGAACGACACCGATGCGGCCTTTGAAGCCCTTGCCGAATTCGCTGATCCGGCGATAGTGATTGTGAAGCACGCCAATCCTTGCGGCGTAGCGGTGGCGGCGGATTTGGCGCAAGCCTGGGATCGCGCGCTGTTGTGTGACCCCGTTTCCGCATTCGGCGGCATTGTGGCGGCCAATCGCAAGTTGGATGCGGCGGCGGCGGAACGCATTACGGCGATTTTCACCGAAGTGGTGATCGCGCCGGATGCGGATGAAGCGGCACTCGCGGTTTTTGCCAAAAAGAAAAATCTGCGCCTGCTGCTGACCGGCGGCCTGCCTGATCCCGCCGCGCCGGGCATGATGTTCCGTTCCGTGGCCGGCGGGTTTCTGGCGCAATCACGCGATGCTGGGCGCGTCAGTGAAGCCACGCTGAAATGCGTGACGAAGCGCGCACCGACGGCCGCCGAAATGGTGGATCTGCTATTTGCCTTCCGTGTCTGCAAACACGTGAAATCCAATGCCATTGTTTACGCGAAGGGATTGGCGACGGTTGGCATTGGCGCGGGGCAGATGAACCGCGCGGAAAGCAGCCGCATCGCCGCCTGGAAAGGCGAAGCCGCGGCCAAGGCCGCGGGGATCGCTGAACCTTTGGCGAAGGGTTCCGTGGTGGCATCCGATGCGTTTTTCCCCTTTGCCGATGGGCTCGAAATCGCGGCATCCGCCGGCGCCACTGCCATTATTCAGCCGGGCGGTTCCATTCGTGATAATGAGGTGATCGAGGCCGCCGATAAGGCCGGGCTTGCCATGGTATTCACCGGCATGCGGCATTTCCGGCATTGAGACAGGTATCGGGGTAGCATGCAGAACTGGACCTTACCCGCTTGGCTGCCACCTGATGCGGTATTGCCGCTGGCCATTCTTATTGCGGCGCTGCTGATTGCGCTGGTGTTGATACTGCGCCGGCCCGCACCTGATCCGCTGGCGGGCATGGTGATGGGGCAACTCTCTGCTCTGGCTGCTGCGCAGGAACGGCAGGCGGAACGTGTTGCGTCCCTGGAAGGAGACATTGCTGATCGCGTCAATAGCGTAGTCATGGATCAAACCCGCGTGCTGAATGGCGCTGTGCAGGAACAGATCACGCGCATTGCAGCACAAGAAGCCGCGGTGTCGGACCGGTTGACGCAAGCGGAACGCGCTTTGACGGAAGCCCTAAAAAGCCAGAATGAAAGCCTTTCCGTCGCGTTGAGCACGCAGACCGAACGCATGACAACCAGCCTTGGCGCCACTTCAAGCGAAATCAAGGAAAGGCTTGCGGTGATTGATGCTGCGCGCAGCAATATTGAAGCGCTTGGTTCGCAGGTGAATACGCTGGCCGGCATTCTGGGCAATAAGCAGGCGCGGGGTGCCTTTGGCGAAAGCCAGATGGAACAGATTATCGCTGATCGGCTGCCATCCGACGCCTTCACGCTGCAAGCAACCCTTTCCAATGGCAAACGCGCGGATTGCCTGATTCATCTGCCAAACCCGCCCGGACCGATAGCGATTGATTCAAAATTTCCACTAGAATCATGGCTTGCCTTGCGGGAAGCCACTGACGATGCCACGCGCACCCAAAAGCTTCGGCAATTTTCAAGCGACGTGCAGAAGCATGTCAGGGATGTTGCGGAACGCTACATCATCGCAGGTGAGACCGCCGAAGGCGCGCTGATTTTCGTGCCGTCTGAGGCGATTTATGCTGAACTGCATACCTCACTTGTGCCGCTGGTATCAGATGCAACGCGGCGCGGGGTTTATATCGTCTCCCCCACTACCTTATGGGCAGTGCTTGGTACCATGCGTGCCTTGTTGCGTGATGTGCGCCTGCGCACGGAAGCCGGGCGCATCCGCAAGGAAGTGGATAAGATGCTTGGTGATGTTGGGCGCTTGGAAGATCGCACCGATAGTCTGCGCAAGCATTTCGGCCAGGTACAGAAGGATGTGGACCAGATCGAAATCTCGGTCGCCGCTATCAAGCGCGGCGGGCAGCGCATCGCGGATCTGGAATTGGACGAAACGCCAACACCTATCCTGCCGACATGACCGCCCTGCAAGTCCAATCCGGCTTTGGTTTGCTGGCGCTATGCGCGCTGGCCTGGGCTTTGGGAGGGTTTCGGCGCGGGGTTAGTGCGCGTGTTGTGGTGATGGGCTTGGCGCTGCAAATCCTTTTGGGGGCAGCGCTTTTGTATATTCCGCCTTTGCGCGCGGGCTTTGGCTATTTGGGTGATGCGGTGAATGCGCTGGCCGTCGCCACGCAAGCCGGCACATCCTTGGTCTTTGGCTATTTGGGCGGTGGCGCTTTGCCCTTTCAGGAATTGCGCCCGGGCGCTTCCTTCATCCTGTTCTTCCAGGCCTTGCCACTTGTGCTGGTGGTGGGTGCGCTTTCCGCCTTGCTGTATCATTGGGGCATTCTGCCCGCGATTGTGCGCGTGATGGCGGGAATCCTTCAACGGCTTTTCGGCATTGGCGGCGCGGCGGGTTTTGGCGTTGCCGCCAATGTCTTTGTCGGCATGGTGGAAGCGCCACTCATGATCCGCGCCTGGCTGGCGCGCATGACGCGGGCGGAGCTTTTTGTGGTGATGACGGCAGGGCTTGCCACCATCAGCGGCAATACACTGGTGGTCTATGCGCTGATGATTGCGCCAGTGGTGCCGGATGCGGCGGGGCAATTGCTGACCGCAAGCTTGATCGCCGCGCCTGCTTCCATTCTTGCCGCGCTCTTGATGCTGCCCGCGGAAAGCGCCAGCGGCGGTCCAGACCATGATACGGGCCAACCCGTGAAGCTTTACGATAGCAGCATGGATGCGCTCGTGCGCGGCACGCAGGATGGGCTTTCGCTGCTGCTTGGCATCATGGCCTCGCTTATTGTCTTTGTTGCCCTGGTCGCTTTGTTGAATATGGCGCTACAGCCGCTGACAGGCTTCACGCTGCAAGGATTACTTGGGTTCCTGTTGTGGCCGGTGGCCTGGGCCATGGGCGTGCCGGCGCATGAGGCGGCCACGGTTGCTTCTTCGCTTGGCGTGAAGATCGTGGTGAATGAATTCGTGTCC
>CAIMVB010000241.1 GCA_903844785.1 uncultured Rhodospirillales bacterium
AACCGTGTTGATTTCCTTGCGGAACCAGCCACCCATCTGGCAGGCCGTGCCGCCAAAGGTGAAGGACCGCACGCCGAGTGGGCGGTAGAAATCATTGATCAGTTCATGCCCGCCGCCATTGCGCAGCCAGGAATAATATTGCCGCTGGTTCAGGCTGAAGGGCAGGCCCGTTTCGAACACGAAGCATGGGTCCTTGCCGAAATGGTAATAGGCCGCGTCCTGCCCGCATTCCACCGTGCCATTCTGCACCGCGTCATACACCTGCAGCGCGGGCACGATTTCACCAGCGGAGTAAATACGAAGCTGGAACTTGCCATCGGACATTTCGTTGATGATTTTGGCGAAAAGCTCTGTCCCGCCGAACAGCGTATCGAGAGACCTCGGGAAGGCCGAGGTATGGCGCCAGCGGATTTCCGGATTGGCCTGGGCCAGCGCCGGTGTGGCCAATGCTGTGGCGGCAACGGCGGTAGTGCCGAAGCCGGCTTGCTTGATAAAGTTACGACGTTCCACTGCGGGAAGCTCCCCTGTTACGTGGTTGATGAGGTCTGCCAGCACCCTTATGCCGGGGCTTGGAAGTTACACTTCTAATACGCTGTGACGCGGCAGAAAAGCCGAATCTGTTCCAAAAATGCTTCTCAATGGCCAGATTTCACGCCGACCGGCACAGTGGACAGCCGATCCACCAGCGCAATGCCGATCGCCGAGACAACGAAGATGGAATGGATAATGGTCTGCCACATGATACCCGTTTCGGTGAAGGCGGCTTGGGGCGAGCCCAGATTGCCGGCTTCAATAAAGGTCCTAAGCAGGTGGATTGAGGAAATGCCGACAATCGCCATGGCCAGTTTGATCTTGAGCACGCTGGCATTCACATGGCTCAGCCATTCAGGCTGATCCGGGTGGCCGGCAAGGTTCAAGCGCGAAACAAAGGTTTCAAACCCGCCAACGATCACCATGACCAACAGGTTAGCGATCATCACCACATCAATCAGGCCAAGGACAATCAGCATGATCTGCTGTTCGGTGAAGGTTGCTGCATCCAGCACCAGATGGGTCAGTTCCTTGATGAATTTATAGACATAGACGCATTGCGCCACGATCAGCCCCAGATAGAGCGGCAATTGCAGCCAGCGTGAACCAAAGATCAGCGCTGCCAGGGGGCGAAGCGGCTTTAATTCGTCAGGATGGGCCATGATTGTCCTCGGCTGGGTGGCGATGCGCCGGTGACATAGGGTTAGTTTATGAAAATGTCAGCAGGGCGCCCCTGGCCGGGCGGCATGGGAGCAGGCAAGATGGTGCCATGAAACACTGGCTAGCCGCCCTTGGCGCCACCATGCTGATGCAATTGGTCGCTTCCTTCATGGGCCAAAGCTTGCCGGTGATCGCACCACTGATGATGGCCAGTACAGGGCTGGCGCCGGAACGGGTTGGCAATCTTTCTTCCCTGACGGCGCTTGCTACCGTGCTTTACTTGATGATTGGCGGGGTTTTCCTGTCGCGCATGGGCCCGGTGCGGATGCTGCAATTGGGCACCGCCATGGCGGTGACGGCGCTGCTGGTGGCAAGCCTTGGCCAGGCTTGGGCAATATTCCTGGCCGCCTTCATGCTGGGACTTGGCTATGGGCCAACGCCGCCCGCGGGCAGCCGGATGCTAGCTGCCACCGCGCCACCCGCCCATCGTTCGCTGATTTTTTCCATCAAGCAGGCAGGTGCACCGGCGGGGGGCGCCTTGGCCGGGATAATCGCGGCACCTGTTGCACTGGCCTATGGCTGGCCGGCGGCGCTGATGCTGGCTTTCGGTGTTGGTGTGTTTGCCATTCTTGTCATCCAACCTTTGCGCCCGGCTTTCGATGCCGAACGCAACCGCGCACAGCGCCTTGGATTGGATGCTATTTTCTCACCGCAGGCCATCAGGGCGCCCATGGCAGCACTCAGGCAAAACCCGCTGCTGCCACGCGTGACGCTGCTTTCGGTTTCCTTCGCCATTGCACAGGGTTGCCTGTTTTCCTTTACCGTCACCTGGCTTGTGGAAAAGCGCGGGCTTGATCTGGTGCTGGCGGGAACCGTTTTTGCCGGCATGCAATTGGCGGGCGTGGTGGCGCGCATTCTGCTGGGCTGGGTGGCTGATCGCACGGGCAATGCTTTGGCCAATCTGGTGGCGCAGGGTTTTGGCGCAGGCGCTGCCATCCTGGCGCTCGCCTTGCTGCCCGCCGATGCCGGCTTCTGGCCCCTAGCGCTAATTGCCGTGCTGTGCGGCTTTTTCGGCGCGTCCTGGAACGGCATTTCTTTGGCCGAGGTCGCGCGGCTTGCCCCCCCCGGCAAGGTGGCCGAGGCTACGGCAGGGTCAACGATTTTCGTCTTTCTCGGCTATGTCGCCGGGCCTTCGATTTTCGCGACCCTGGTCAGCCTGACCGGAAGCTGGACGCTGCCGCAAATTCTGGTAGCGTTGCAGCTTTTAGTGATGGCGGCGCTGGTTGGGCTGAGCCTGCGCCGCGTTTCATGACGCCCAGGCTGGCGGGCGCTTTTCCTTAAAGGCAGCAATGCCTTCACGCGCTTCAGGGCCAGAAGCACAACGCGCAAAGGCAAGCGCCCCTGCTTCGGCATAGCCATCCGGCGAAAGCGGACCAAGGGCTGCGATCAGCTTTTTGGTCTCGGCCAGCGCTTGCGGGGCGCCCTGTCGGCAATCGGCGATCACCGCTTGCACCGCCGCTTCCAGCGCCGCCGCATCGGCGACGAGTTGATGCACCAAGCCAATGCGCGCAGCTTCTTCAGCGCCAATTACATGGCCTTGCAGCACCAGGCGTGCAGCATTGCTGCGGCCCATGCGGCGCACCATCCAGGGCAGAATTTGCGCTGGCACCAGGCCGCGCTTGGCTTCCGGCGCGGCGAAGCGCGCATCGGCAGTGGCAATGGCGATGTCGGCGGAGCATACCCAGCCAAGCCCGCCGGCATGGGCTGAACCTTGAACCGCCGCAATCACCACCTGCGGCAAATTGCACAGCCTGACAAAGCGTTGCCCAGTTGCGTGGTTGCGTTGCTGCGCGGCGGCGAGCCTTTCGGCTTCGGTTCCCTGAGAGCCCACTTCGGTCAGATCAAGCCCCGCGCAGAAATGCCCACCAGCGCCGGAGAACACCACAATACGCGCAGTGCTATCTTTCTCCAGCGCATCAAGCGCGGCATCCAAGGCAACACCCATGGCGGCCGACATGGCATTGCGCCGATGCGGCCGATTGAGCGTGAGGCGCACCACCGGCCCTTCCCGCGTTAGCAGAACGGGATTTTCAGTTTCAGACATGTGATGCGCCTTTACGGTGTTACGAATTCGGCCCGCGTTCCATGGAATAGGGCTGCCAACGCTTCAGCTTGGAATCGCTCAGCACGGTGGGGTTGACGCAGGAAAGCGGCCAGCGGCCCGAAAGCACCAGCGCGATATTCTGCCCGACGCGGCGCTTGCGCGCCGGATCAAACCGCGCGGAAGCGGAGGCGTTGTGCGGGGAAAGGATCACATTCTGCATTTTGTGCAGCGGATTATCCGCCTTGGTCGGTTCGATTTCGAACACATCAATGCCCGCACCCGCGATCCAGCCCTTTTGCAGCGCCTTGATCAGCCCGGCTTCTTCCACCGTCGGGCCGCGGCCCGTGGTGATGAAAAGCGCGTTCTTCTTCATTTGCTTGAAGTGCTTTTCCTTGAAGAAGCCGCGGGTTTCGGGGGTATCCGGCAAATGCATGGACACGAAATCGGAAGTGGCGAGCAAATCAGAAAGGCTCGCGGGTTCGACGCCAAGCGCGGACATGGTCAGTTCTTCCACGAAGGGGTCGAACGCCTTCATATGCAGGCCAAAAGCGCGGGCACGAATTGCGGTGGCGCGGGCCACGCGACCAAAGCCGATGAAGCCGATGGTCTGGCCCATCAGGCGCGGGATTTGCAGCAATTGCGGGCGGCCTTCACCCCAACGGCCTTCGCGCACCATCCGGTCCTGTTCAATGCAGCGCCGATGGGTTGCCAGCAGCAGCATCATGGCGTGATCGGCGACTTCTTCGATGAAGGTATCGGGGCAATTGGTCACCGGAATGCCCTGCGCGGTGGCTGCCGCCACATCCACATAATCAACGCCAACCGAGCCCAGCGCGATGATACGGCACTTCTTCAGCGCCTTGATCATCTTGGCATTGAACTGCATGCCCTTGGCATAAACTGCATCCGCCTGGCCGGCCTTGGCGATGAAATCCTTTTCAGTCGGCTGGCATTCGATGATTTCAATGCCCATGCCATCCAGCGCCTCAAGCTCATAATCATAGCCGCCGCCGCTGGTGGTGAAGGACGCCGCCGCGGGCGTCAGGATAGTGAATTTTGCCATGTGATAGGTCCTTTTCAGCTCATTCCTTGACCGCGCCGGTCAGGGAGGAAACGTAGTAATCCACGAAGAAGGAATAGAAGATCGCAACCGGCAGCGAGCCCAAAAGTGAGCCCGCCATCAGCGCGCCCCATTGATAGACATCGCCTGTCACCAATTCGGTCAGGATCGCGACCGGGACGGTTTTATTCTCGCTCGATTGAATGAAGGCGAGGGCATAGATGAATTCATTCCAGGACAGCGTGAAGGAGAAAATGCCCGCGCTGATCAAGCCAGGCACCGCCAACGGCAGGGTGATCTGACGCAGGATTTGCAGCCGCGTCGCGCCATCAATCAGCGCGCATTCTTCAAGCTCATAGGGAATGGATTTGAAATAGCCGATCAAAAGCCAGGTGCAGAAGGGCACAAGGAAGGTCGGATAGACCAGGATCAGCGCAAAGGGCGTATCAAACAGCCCCA
>CAIMVB010000242.1 GCA_903844785.1 uncultured Rhodospirillales bacterium
CCGCCGCATTATGACAGCCTGGTCGCGAAGCTGATTGTGCATGCGCCGAACCGGGCTGAGGCGATTGGCCGCATGCGGCGTGCTTTGGGTGAAATGGTTGTGGCGGGTATCAAGACGACGCTGCCCTTGCATCAGGCGGTGATGGAAGCGCCGGAATTCCAGGATGGCGATTATACCATCCATTGGCTGGAGAAGTTTGTCGCGGGCAGAAATAGCGACGCGGGGGGGTAATCCCGCGCCGCCTGCGCGCTCAATTCGCTGGCTTCACCGCCATGGCCGTGGTGCGTTCATCCATGCGCGGCGTATAGACAAAGCCGCGCCGCGTGGCCCAGACATTCACTAATTGGAATAGTGGGACCATCACCTGTTCATCCGTGGTGACCATCTTCACAGCCTCCCGCAGCAGTTTTTCGCGTTCCGCATCATCCAGCGTGGCGGCGGCGCGTTCGGTGAGTGCGTCGAGCGCCGGATTGGAATAGCGCGATGAATTGGCGGCACCGCGGCGCTTTTCCCTATCAAATGTGCCGAAGATATTGACCAGCATATAGGATGCTTCGCCGGTCACACTGCCCCAGCCGCCCATGCGGGCGTTGAATTCCTGCCGCGCAGTGCGCGCGGCATAGGTGGTCCAGGGCAGGGTCTGCACTTCGGTGCGCAGCCCCACGCGTGTCCACATTTGCGCGACAGCCTGCGCCGTGCGCGCATCATTCGGGTAGCGATCATTGGGCGCCATCAGCGTCAGGCGGAAGCCCTGCGGGAAGCCGGCTTCCGCCAGCAGGCGCCGCGCGCCATCAGCATCAAAACGCGGCACGGGTACATCGGGGTTATAGGAAAAGGCACCGGGCGGCAGCCATTGGCCGGCTGGCTTGGCCGTGCCTTCCATGACGCGATCAGCCAAAGCGTTGCGGTCGATGGCCATGGAAAGCGCGCGGCGCACCCGCACATCATGGAAGGGGTTGCGCGTGAAGGGCTTGCCTTCATTATCGCTAACCAGCACGGGGTTTTCCGCCCGCGAATAATCGAAGATCAGGTAGATCAATCGTAGCCCCTGGATTTCATAAAGCGAAATCCGTTGATCGCGCCGCAGGCGTTCCAGATCGGATGACGGCACCTGGTCAATCACATCCACATCGCCGGCCAGCAGGGCTGCGGTACGGGCCGCATCATTGGCGATGAAGCGGTAGGAAACCCGCGCCCAGGGTTGCGGCCCGGCCCAGTAATTCTCGTTCCGGGTGAATTCGGTGCGGTCACCTTGCCGGTAATTCGCCAGGCGATAGGGGCCAGTGCCAATCGCGGCGCGGCCGGAATTGTAATCCTCGGTCTCCGCCCCGCCGCCGGCATGGCGGGAAATGATCTGCACGGAAGCCAATTCCGTCGGCAGCAGCGGATGGGGTGCGGCGGTGTGAAAGCGGATGGTGAGCGGGTCTATGATTTCAGCGCGGGTAATGGCGCGGATCATGCCGGCGAAGGTGCCGGGGCTATTGCGCACATTGGGCACGCGTTCGATGGTGAAAACGACATCATCGGCAGTAAAATCCCGCCCATCATGCCACTTCACGCCGGGGCGAAGCTTGAATTCCCAAACGGTATCCGAAATGGGCCGCCAGCTTTGCGCCAGCATGGGCTGCAGCCGGGCTTCGGCATCCTGTTCCACCAGCCGGTCGAACATATGCTGCGTCAGGCTGATATTGGGCGATGCATTGTAGAAATGCGGGTCAAGCGCGGTGGGAGAACCGCCGATACCAATGGTCAGATTCTGCGCTAAGGCGCCCGATGCGCCGATACCCGCCAGCAACGCGGCGGCAAGCGAAAGGGCAGGGATGCGGGACGGGGAGGGGGACATGCCGGCATTCTCCTTCTATTGGGCTGGGCGATGCTAGCGGTGCCGCGCGCTGGCTGCTAGAAGGAAGTGAGGTTTGGCTCAAGAACAATAGGGGGTCTGGGGTGATGGGTAATCTTCGCAAGCTGGCGCTGGCTGCCGGCACGGCTTTTATCGGCCTTTCGGCGCATGGCGCGCTGGCACAGAGTGTTACCATGGCGGTGGCAGCACCTGTCACTTCGCTTGACCCGCATTATCATCAGCTTTCGCCGAATAATGCAGTGGCAGATACCATTTTCGACAAGCTGGTGAATACGGACGCCAAATCGAACAACCTGCCCGGCCTGGCGCTCAGCTGGCGCGCTGTTGAACCCAATGTTTGGGAGTTCAAGCTGCGGCCCAATGTGCGCTTCCATAATGGCAATGAATTCACGGCTGAAGATGTGGCCTTCACGTTGCAGCGCCTGCCCAATGTACCCAATAGCCCTTCTTCTTTCGCGGCCTATTCGCGGCCAATTCAATCCATTGAAATTGTTGATCCGCTGACCATCCGCTTCCGTACCGCCGCGCCGCATCCGCTGATGCCGCTGGATATGACGAATGTCCGCATCCTGGACCGCGAGACGCATCAGAACGCGACGACCGAGGATTTCAACGCGGGCCGCGCGGCGATTGGCACCGGGCCCTATCGCGTGGTGTCGCATCGCAGCGGTGATCGGATTGAATTCGAACGCAATGACAATTATTGGGGGGACCGCGCGCCCTTCCAGCGTGTGCTGTATCGCATGATCACCAATGATGCGGCGCGCACGGCGGCGCTGCTGGCCGGCGATGTCGAATTCATTGACCAGGTGCCGACATCGGATTTGGCGAAGCTCCGGCAGGATAATCGGATTGCGCTTTCTGAGACGGTTGGCCTGCGCCTGATCTTCCTGGGCTTGGATCACTTGCGCCAAGCGAATGAGAATTCGCCCTTCATCACGGATAATGATGGCAAGCCGCTGGGCAAGAACCCCTTGCAGGATGTGCGGGTGCGGCGCGCGCTTTCCATGGCCATTGACCGCAAGGCCATTGTGGACCGCGTGATGGAAGGTGCCGCGGTGCCGGCGGGGCAATTCCTGCCAGAAGGCGTTTACACCCATGTGCCCAGCGTGACCCCGCCCGCTTTTGATCCTGATGCGGCGCGCCGCTTGCTGGCGGAAGCGGGCTATCCGCAGGGTTTCCGCATTCAGTTGAACGGGCCAAATGACCGCTATGTGAATGATGCGCGCATTATTCAGGCAGTCGGGCAGATGTGGACGCGCATTGGCGTGCGCACCACGGTGGAAGCGCAGCCCTGGACCACCTTTGTGGGCCGAGCGGGCCGAGCGGATTTTTCCTCTCACCTGATTGGCTGGGGTTCCAACCCGGACGGGTCGCATCCGCTGCGCAATATTCTGGCGACCGTGACGCGGGAGAAGGGCTGGGGTTCTTCCAATCGTGGACGCTATTCCAATCCGCGGCTGGATGCGCTGCTGGATCAGTCCTTGGTGGAATTGGATGAAGCCAAGCGCGTGCAGTTGGTGATTGAAGCGCAGCGCATTGCGGCTGAAGATGTGGCGGTGATCCCGCTGCATATCCAGACCAATATCTGGGGTATGCGCCGGCATCTGGCACATGACGCGCGTAATGATGAGCTCACGCGCGCACAGGATGTGCGCCCCGCGGCGCGCTGAACCGGATAGGGCGATATGACCGTCTATCTCGTTCGGCGCTTATTGCAGGCACTGCTTGTTGTGCTGGCGATGTCGCTGATTGTCTTCATTGGCGTCTACGCCATCGGCGATCCGGTGGAAATCCTGATCAGCCCGGATGCGGACCAGATTGAACGCGAACGCGCCGTGCAGGCGCTTGGGCTCGATCTGCCGCTGTGGCAGCAATATGCGGTGTTCCTGACCAAGGCCTTGCAGGGCGATTTGGGACGGTCATTTGTTTATAATGAACCGGCGCTGAAGCTGATTTTGCAGCGCATGCCGGCCACCATGGAACTGGCCTTTGGCGCCACCATTTTTGCGCTGATTATTGGCCTGCCCTTGGGGCTTTATGCTGGGCTCAGACCCAATAGCCGTTTCAGTCGCGTGATCATGGCCAGCTCCATTCTGGGCTTTTCGCTGCCCACCTTCTGGGTGGGGCTGATGCTGATCATGGTGTTTGCCGTCTATCTTGGTTGGCTTCCTTCCACCGGGCGGGGGGACACCGGCACGCTTTTGGGCATGCAATGGTCCTTCCTGACCTGGGACGGGCTGCGCCATATGGCCATGCCTGCACTGAACCTATCGCTGTTCAAGATCAGCCTGGTCATTCGCCTGACGCGCGCCGGGGTGCGCGAGACCATGCTGATGGATTACGTGAAATTCGCCCGCGCGAAGGGGCTTTCCCCAGCGCGCGTGACCTTTGTGCATGTGTTCAAGAATATTCTGATTCCGGTGGTGACCGTGGTGGGCTTGGAACTTGGCAGCACCATCGCCTTTTCGGTGGTTACGGAAAGCGTCTTCGCCTGGCCCGGCATGGGCAAGCTCATCATTGATTCGATCAATGTGCTGGATCGGCCAGTGATTGTCGCTTACCTGATGCTGATTGTGCTGATGTTCATCGCCATCAACCTGATCGTTGATCTGACCTATTCAATGCTTGACCCGCGCGTCCGGCTGGAGAGCAAAGGCACATGAGCGACGCCGTCATTCCCGGCAAAATCGCCGATAAGGTGGAAACACCCTTCCGGCGTTTTGTGTCCGAATTCGCTGAAAGCAAGGTAGCCCTTGGCGCGCTGGTGGTGTTCATCATCATCACATTGCTGGCGATTTTCGCGCCCTGGATCACACCGCAAAACCCTTATGATCTCGCAGAACTCGACATCATGGATGGGCGGATGGAACCGGGCACGGTGGGGGGCGCTGGCTTCACCTATTGGCTCGGCACGGATGATCAGGGGCGCGATATGCTGTCCGGCATCATCTATGGCTTGCGCATTTCGCTGACCGTGGGTGCCGGTTCGGCGCTGATTGCCTGCTTGATTGGTGCGTCCCTTGGCTTGCTGGCCGCCTATGCTGGTGGCCGGACCGATAGCGTCATCATGCGCTTGGTGGATTTGCAGCTTTCCTTCCCGACCATTCTGGCAGCGCTGATGATCCTGGCTTTCCTCGGCAAGGGCATCATGAATGTGGTGATCGCGCTGGTGTTGGTGGAATGGGCCTATTACGCGCGCACAGTGCGTGGCACGGCGCTGGTGGAACGGCGGCGCGAATATATTGAAGCAGCGCAATGCTTGGCTTTGCCGACGCATCGCGTGCTGTTTCGCCATTTGCTGCCCAATTGCCTGCCGCCCCTGATTGTGGTCGGCACCATGCAGGTGGCGCGCGCCATTGCGCTGGAAGCAACCCTTTCCTTCCTTGGCCTTGGCGTGCCGATCACGGAACCATCGCTCGGCCTGCTGATTGCCAATGGCTATGAATATATGCTGTCCGGCAAATACTGGATTTCCTTCTATCCCGGCATTGCGCTGCTGATCACCATTGTGTCCATCAATCTGGTGGGTGATCAATTACGCGATGTGCTGAACCCGCGGTTGAAGAAATGAACATGACGGCGCCTACCTTAGAAGTTCGCGATCTCAAGACGCATTTCTTCACCCGCGCTGGCGTGGTGAAGGCGGTTGACGGCGTTTCTTTCTCCGTTGGCCGCGGCAAGGTGATGGGCTTGGTCGGTGAATCCGGTTCCGGTAAATCCGTCACGGGCTTTTCCATCATTGGCCTGGTTGATCCGCCCGGGCGTATTGCGGGTGGTTCCATCCTGTTCCAGGGGCGCGATCTGGCGAAGCTTTCCGAAGAAGAGATGCGCGATTTGCGGGGCAACCGCATCGCCATGATCTTCCAAGACCCGATGATGACGCTGAACCCGGTGCTGCGCATTGATACGCAGATGATCGAAACGGTCCTGGCGCATAAGAAGGTCTCGAAGGAAGAAGCACGACAGCGGGCGCGCGATACGCTTGGCATGGTGGGCATTCCGTCTCCGGATGAAAGGCTGAAGGCCTATCCGCATCAATTCTCGGGCGGGATGCGCCAACGTGTCGCGATCGCGATTGCGCTTTTGCATGAACCGCAATTGATCATTGCCGATGAACCGACCACGGCCTTGGATGTGACCATTCAGGGGCAGATTTTGGCCGAGGTGCAAAAGCTTTGCGCCACCACCGGCACATCCATGATCTGGATCACGCATGATCTTTCCGTGGTGGCGGGCCTCGCGGATGATATTGCGGTGATGTATGCCGGGCGTATCGTGGAAAAGGGCGTCGTCGGCGAAGTGCTGGACAGGCCGCTGCATCCTTACACGCATGGGCTGATTGGTTCTGTGCCCAGCCGCAACAAGCGTGGTGAGGCGCTGCGGCAAATCCCCGGCATGACGCCATCCTTGCTGAACCTGCCGCCGGGCTGTGCCTTCCGGTCGCGCTGCCCGCGCGCTTCCGAAGCTTGCCTGACGGAACCCTTGCTGGCGGAAATTCTGCCGGGGCGCGAAGCGCGCTGCGTACACCCCCATCTTGAAGCGCCGGAGGCCGCATGAACGCCGCACCGATGCTGGAACTGCGCGACATTACGCGCCGTTTTGAAAAGAAGCTGGATTTTGCCGGGCGCATCGCTCAGCGCCTGGGCGCGCCGGTGCGCGAAGAAGTGGTGCATGCGGTGGACCGCGTGAACCTGACTGTGCGCAAGGGCGAAGTGGTCGGCCTGGTCGGTGAATCCGGCTGTGGCAAATCCACGCTTGGGCGCATGGTGGCGGGCATTCTGCCACCCACCGAAGGCACCATTCTGCGTGATGGGCGCGATATCAAGGCGCTGACGGGTGCCGAAGCGCGGCAGATGAAACTCCGCACCCAGATGATTTTCCAGGACCCCTATGCGTCACTCAATCCCCGCATGCGTGTGCAGGATATTGTGGGTGAGGCGCCGCGTGTGCATGGGCTTTTGGATGGTGCCGCCTTTGATGATTATGTGGATGAACAAATGCGCCGCGCGGGGTTGGACCCAACCTTCAAGCGGCGTTATCCGCATCAATTCTCAGGCGGGCAGCGCCAACGCATCGGTATTGCGCGCGCACTCGCGGTGAAGCCCGATTTCATTGTGTGTGATGAAGCCGTGGCGGCGCTTGATGTTTCCATCCAGGCGCAAATTCTGAACCTATTCATGCGGCTGAGGCGCGAACTTGATCTGACCTATCTTTTCATCAGCCATGATCTTGGCGTGGTGGAACATCTGTCTGATCGCGTGGTGATCATGTATCTGGGCCGCGTGGTGGAGGAAGCGGATACGGAAACCGTCTTTCGCCGGCCTAACCACCCCTATACGCGGTCCTTGCTGGATTCAGTGCCGCGGATTGAAAATCGCAAGCGCGCCTTCAGTGTCGTGAAGGGGGAAATTCCTTCACCGATCAATCCCCCTGCTGGCTGCCACTTCCATCCGCGCTGCCCGCTGGCGACTGAACGATGCCGCGTGGAAGTGCCGAAGCTGCGCGAAGTGGCGCCGGGCCAACGCAGCGCCTGCCATTTGAACGATCAATAATGGCGCGGTTCTTCCTCGCCGCGCTGTTGCTGATCGGGCTGGCCGCTTGTGAGGGGAACGGCACGCGCGGTGGTTATATTGGTGGTGGTGCGGGCGGTAATCGCACCTCAAACTGAAATTTACTGCGTGCCGCGCGGGCGCGACGCCGCGTAAAAACTCGCCATCGCGAAAAGCGCAATCGCGAGCAACAGCCAGGGCACGGGGCCATAGCCGCCTGCTGCATCCCACACCAGCGCCAGCGCCAGGGGTGCCGCAGTGCGCGGCAGCACGGCAAAGGCGGAAAGTGCGCCGGATGTCGCGCCAAAGCCATCGCGGCCCATGATTTCCGCCACGCCCGCCGCACGCAGAATGGTCAGCAAGCCATCCGCCACCGCCCAGGCGATGATGAAGGCAATGGTCAACGCGAGGCTATGCGGCGCAAGCGCGAATAACGCCATGCCAATCGGCAGCAGCATCACGGCAAAACGCCCCACATGGCGCATGGCAACACCGCGCCCCAAGGTGAACAGCACTAATCGTGCCGCCACCTGCCCCGGCCCATGTGCTGCGGCCAGCAGCAGAACGGTTGCCTCCGGCCAGCCACGTTCGCGCAGCAGCAAGACCAAATGCGCGCCAAGCCCGGTGCCGATGAAGGCATGGGCCGCGAAGCAAAACGCCAAGCCCAGAAAGACAGGATCGCGCAAGCGGCGCAGCAGTGAAATCGGCGGCGCGTTTTCCGCCATGCGTCGTGGTGGCCCGGCATGGCGCAGCATGAAGCCGGTCAGTGCTGCGGAACCCGTTTGAATCACTGCCAACACCAGCAGCGCATCGCGCCAACCAAAGGCGCTGATCAGCATTTCAACAAAGGGGATGAAGATGGTGCCGGTGAAACCCGTAATCAGCGTAATGGCCGTAATGGCGCGCGTCACATCGCGCGATTCCGCCACCACCACCGCCATGGCCGGCCCCCAAAGGCAGGTGGCATGGGCCGCACCTAGTAAAATCCAGATCGCGACAAAGGCGATGGGGTGGGCAACAAAACTCCAACACACCAGCAAAGCCGCGCCCAGCAGCGCGCCGCCCGTCATCATGCCGCGCGGCCCGTGGCGGTCCTGCCAGCGCCCTGCCGGTACCGCGACCAGGCCCGAGATCAATAAGCCGCAGGTAAAGGCGCCCGAGATTAATACGCGGGACCAACCAAGCTCGGCCTCCATGGGCGCGACCATCAATTGGAATGGGGTGAAAAGGCAGCCCCAGCCGACAAGCTGCGTAATCGCCGTGCCCCAGAACAACAGGCGCGGCGCAATGCGCGGCGCGTCACTCACACTGTGAATTGCTCGGCGATGATGCGCTCGGAAAGCCCGTGATCTGGGTCGAACATCAAGGTCAGCGACACATCGCGCGCTTCACGCACTTCAACCCGCGTCACATCGCGCACTTCCGTGTAATCCGCGACTGCGGCGACGGGGCGCTTATCCGGTTCCAGAATGTCGAAGACTACGGTTGCATCTGAAGGCAGTAACGCACCGCGCCAGCGCCGCGGGCGAAAGGCGGAAATTGGCGTCAGTGGCAGCAGATTCGCACTCAGCGGCACAATTGGCCCATGCGCGGAAAGATTATAGGCGGTGCTGCCGGCTGGCGTGCTCACCAGAATGCCATCGCAGATCAATTCTTGCAGCCGCGCCTTTCCATCTACCAGAATGCGTATCTTGGCGGCCTGCCGGCTTTCACGCAGCAGGGAGACTTCATTGATGGCGAGAGCCTCTACCGGTGGCCCATCCTGGCGCGACGCCACCATGCGCAGCGGATGCACAATGGCGGTTTGTGCGGCGGCCAGCCGCGCCGGCAGATCATCTTCCCGATAATCATTCATCAGAAAGCCAACACTGCCCCTGTTCATGCCATAAACCGGCAATCCGCGGCGCAGGAAGCGGTGCAGCGTTTCCAGCATGAAGCCATCGCCGCCAAGGGCGACAACCATATCCGCTTCTTCTTCCGCCGCACTGCCATAACGCGCCACCAGCGCGGCGCGGGCCTTTTGCGCCTCAGTGCTTTGCCCGGCCAGGATGGTAACACGGCGGGGCGCGAAGGCGTTCATGTGCGCTGCCAACCCTGCGCGGCGGCGCGGTGTTCCAGCAGCGGCATATCGCGCCGCACTCGCGCCGTCAGACCCTGGTCTATGCGCGCGGTTGCATGGCCTTTGCCGTCGCTTGCCTTGGCAACCACATGGCCCCAGGGATCGGCGATCAGCGAATGGCCATAGACGCTGCGTTGCGCGCCGCGTTCTTCATATTGGCCGAAGGAAGCGGCGGCGATGATCCAGCATTGCGTATCAATGGCGCGTGCACGCAGTAGCGCTTCCCAATGATCCTTGCCGGTTTGCAGCGTGAAATTGGATGGCACCAGAATCGCTTCCGCCCCCATGGCGCGCAGCGCGGAATAAAGCTCCGGGAAGCGCACATCATAACAGATGGTGCAGGCAAAACGGATGCCGCCCGCTTCAAACAGCGCCAAATCGCGCCCACCGCCGTAAAGCGCGCTTTCACGATACCCTGTGCCATCGGGCGCGGTGATGTCGAACAGATGGATCTTGCGATAGCGCGCAATCTCGGCGCCATCCGGGCCGAAAACCAACGTGGTATTGAACAGCTTCTCGCCACCATTTTCGATCATGGAACCGCCATGCACGGTAATGCCGTGCTGGCGCGCCAGGCCGCGCAGCAGCTCGTAAGCCGGGCCACCTTCAGCACCCGGCGCGGGCAGCACTTCGGCGGCGGCCATGCGGGCATCCCGCCCACCGCCCAGATTGGTCCAGGTTTCCGGCAGGCTGACCAGGCCGGGCCGATCAGCGGCAATCGCCGCTTCGATCAGCCCTTGGGCCTGCGCCAGATTGGCCGCCTTATCGCTGCCCTGGTTCATCTGGATCACGCTGACGCGCATCCGCCTGCTCCTCATTATCTGATACCCCCATCAAGCCGGGGTGGGGGCTTGCCCGCAAGGGGGCAGCATCATCAGCCGCGTGGCGGGCGCCAATCCAGCTTGGGTTCGGCGCGGCGGTCACGCAAAGGGGGCTGGCTATAGGCAGGGGGCGGCGGCACGGGCGGGTTGGCGCGGAGGCCTGCTTCAGCCTCTCGGCGTGCGAAGCCCGCGGGTTCTTCCCAATCCTGTTCCACCTGCGCGCGCGGTGCGGCGGCGGGGCCAGCGCGGCGGAGTTCGGCGCGCAGTTCCGCCATTTGCAATTCCAGCGCTTCCAGGCGGGATTTTACGCCGTAAACGGCGAAGGGCATCCCAAGGAAGGCCAGCGCCAAAAGGCCCAGCAGCAGCGCCAGGACCAGCCCGGTCCAGGATGGCAGCCCTGGAAAGGTCAGGGCGGCGATGATGGTTTGCAGGGTTTCAGCCACCGGTCACACTCATGTGCCGGGCAACGGCGGGGCGGTTTTGCCGGCGGTCAATTACGAAATCATGGCCCTTGGGCTTGCGTGCAATGGCATCATGAATGGCTTGGCGCAGCGCCGCATCATCCACGCCGGGGTCGCGCAACATGGCGCGAAATTCCGCCGCGTCATCCTGACCCAGGCACATGTAAAGCGTCCCCGTGCAGGTCAGCCGCACGCGGTTACAGCTTTCGCAAAAATTATGCGTCATGGGGGTGATGAAGCCAATGCGCTGGCCGGTTTCCTTCACGCGCATATAACGCGCCGGGCCGCCCGTGCTGTAATCGGTATCTTCCAGCGTCCAGTTTTGCTTGAGCCGAGACCTTACCAGCGACAAAGGCAAATACTGATCCGTGCGATCCCCGGTGATATCGCCCATCGGCATGGTTTCAATCAGGCAGAGATCAAAGCCGTGTTCGCCGCACCAGGCAATCATGCGGTCATATTCATGCTCATTCACGCCCTTCAGCGCGACAGCATTGATCTTGACGGCAAGCCCTGCAGCTTTGGCGGCGAAAATACCATCCAGCGTCTGTTCAATCTTGCCCCAGCGTGTGGCGGCGGCGAAGGCATCCGCATCCAAGGTATCGAGTGAGACATTGATGCGCCTGACGCCCGCTGAGAAAAGCTCCTCCGCATAGCGCGTCAATTGCGTGCCATTGGTGGTGAGTGTCAGTTCACGCAAGCCGCCAGGGCCGATGCGTTGGCCCAAGCCCCGGATCAGCGACATCACATTCTTGCGCACCAAAGGCTCGCCACCTGTCAGCCTGATCTTGTCCACGCCGCTTGCGATGAAGGCGGCCGAGAGGCGTTCCAATTCCTCAAGCGTTAGGATTTCCGCCTTGGGCAGGAAGGTCATGTCTTCCGCCATGCAATAGACGCAGCGGAGATCGCAGCGATCCGTGACCGAGACGCGCAAATAGGACACGTGGCGCCCGAAAGGGTCCATCAGGGGCGCGGGTTGCGGGGCTACAGCGTTCATAGTCGGGATTTGGGGGCGAAGCGGGGTTGTCTGCAAGCCCCCTTCAGAGCAGAAGCGCGATAGACCCGGCCCCGATCAGCACAATCAGCGCGAAGCGCCGGTACCAGCTTTGCGGCACCACATGGAAAAGCCGCGCCCCGATGGGCACGCAGACCACCATGATGGGCAGCAGCACAGCGGTCCGGACCAGGACGGGCAGGTCAATCAGCCCCGCAAAAAGCGGCGGGAAGACTGAAACCAGGGAAATCACCGAAAAGAACAGGATCAGATTGGCCCGATGCGTTTTGGCGGCTTCCGGCCCGGCCAGCAGGTAGAGAATAACCGGCGGCCCAGACATGCCCGTGGAGCCCTTCAGCAAGCCAGAAACCGCCCCCACTGCCATATTCAGCGGCAGCGGGCGGGAGCCATGATACCGCCAGCCAGACAGCAGCAACCCGCCGAAAATCAACACAAAGGCGCCAATGGCACGGCGCAGCATGTCTCCATCGGCGGTCAGCAGGATATAGGCGCCAAGCGGGGTCATTAGCGCCGCCGTGCCCCCAATGGGCAGGATGACGCGCTGATCCGCATCCTTGAAAGCCTTTGGCAGCAATTGGATTGAAACGATCAGTTCCATCAGCAGCATGATGGGCACGCCCGCACGCGGGCCCCACATGACAGAATAGATCGGCGCCAGGATCACCGCGGTGCCAAAGCCGGCATAGCCGCGCATGAGGCCGGCAATGGCAGTGGCGAGCGCTGCGCCCAGCAGCCGCCAATCGGTCAGCAGCGGCAGGGCAGCGTTGATGAGGTCTGTCATCTTGCGGGTGGAGCCTCAATAATCAGGTCAATCAGGCGGGCATTGATCAATACCTTCCCGGCATGCTCGAAATTGACCGTGACGCGTTCCCCCACGACGGATTGGACCTGGCCCAGGCCCCAATCTGCCTCGGTTGGGTGGCGCACGCGCATTCCGGGTTCTATCAAAGCCATCACCATCCGCTTTCGTCGTTAATCACTTGCTAGGCTTAAGAGGATACTGTCCGAACCCATGATGCAAGTGATCCCCGAACCTGAAAGCGCCGAAGGCGCCGATCTGCACCTACGCCTGACCCGCCTGATCGGGCTCAGGCTTTGCCATGATTTGGGGGGCCTTGCGGGCACCATCGGCAATGCGCTGGAAATGCTGAACGATGCCGGTGACGAAGCGGCTGATTTGGCCGGCGAAGCGGCGGATATGCTGCGCCGGCGCCTTTTGCTGTGGCGCGCGGTGCTGGGTAGTGGGGAAGCGCGCACGCTGGGGGCGGCGACCGGCTTGCTCAAGGGCCAGATTGCTAGCGGGCGGGCGAACCTTGAGATGGGTGATCTGCCCGAATCCGCGCCACTTTCCGAAACATTGGTGCCGCTGCTGCTGAGCGCGATTTTAGTGGCTGGTGAGGCTTTGCCGCGCGGTGGGGTGGTGCGCTTGGCTGGTGATTTGCGCCACGAAATCACCATCCTGCCGATTGGCGCTGGCGCGAAATGGAGCCCTGTGCTGCTGCGCCAAGCCGCAGGCGCGCCGCTGCCTGCCAATATTTCCAGCCGGGATGCTTTGGCCTGGTGGTTTTGCATCAGTGCCGGCGCTGCCGGGGTTGCCTTCAGCCTGGCCCTGCCATCTGGAGAGGCGCCAGCCGCTTTGGTTATGACTCTCCCGTCCTGAAGGCGCGGGTTTTACGCTTTATTCGCAAGCGCTGCCCCATAAACCTTTCTTGCGGCCAAGCCCGGGGATGGTGATGGACGATCTGCTGCCTGATTTTCTGCTGGAAACCCATGAAGGCCTGAGCCTTGTTGAAAAGGCGCTGTCGCGATTGCAAGACGCGCCTGATGATGCGCCAACGCGCGCTGAGATTTTCCGGCAGGTGCATAACATCAAGGGGGCTTGCGGCTTTCTTGGCCTGCCGCGTTTGGAAAAGCTGGCTCATGCGGCTGAGAGCATGCTTGGCCTTTGTCGCGATGGTAGCCTGGCTGTGACACCGCAGAGCATGGCGCCGCTTGTGGCAGCCATGGATGCCATGCGGCAGATTGTCTTGGGGCTGGAACAGCATGGCCAGGAACCCGCAGGCGATGATGGAGTGGTGATTGCCGCCTTGGAAGCGGCGTCCGTGGCGGCATCCCATGCTTTGCCTAAGCTGGGCGCCCCGGAGAAAGACCGCCCAGCCTTGGCACCTTTGCGGACGCTGCGCGTGCCGGTGGATGTGCTTGAAGATTTGCTGCGGCTGATGAGTGAATTGGCGCGGTCGCGCAATCAACTGATCCAATTGGCGCGTGCTTCTTCCGATAGCCAAATCTCTGCCGCCGTGCAGCGCCTTTCGCAAATCACGTCCGAATTGCAGGCGGGTGTGATGAAAACGCGCCTGCAGCCGATTGGCACAGCTTGGGCGACAATACCGCGTCAGCTGCGTGATTTGGCGCACCAATTGGGCAAGAAAATCAATCTCAAAATACGCGGCGCGGATACTGAACTTGACCGACAGGTTTTGGAACTGATCCGTGATCCGCTGATGCACATGCTGCGCAATAGCGCTGATCATGGGCTGGAAACCCCCGCAGAACGCCGCGCCGCGGGCAAACCAGAGGTCGGACAGATCCGGCTGAATGCCTATCACCAGGCTCAGTATATCATCATTGAAATCAGCGATGACGGTCGCGGTTTGCCGCTGAAGGAGATCCGCGCCAAGGTCCAGGCCCAAGGGCTTGCGACGCAAGCTGAATTGGCACGCATGAGTGAAGATGATGTGCGCGGCTTTATTTTTCAGCCGGGCTTTTCCACCGCGCAGCAGATCACCCCTGTCTCCGGTCGTGGGATTGGGATGGATGTGGTGAAGGCCAATATCGAACGCATGGGTGGCACGATTGATCTGCGTTCAGAGGAAGGACGGGGCACAAGCTTCACGCTCAAAATCCCGCTGACGCTTGCCATGATTTCTGCCTTGATCGTGCAGGCGGGCGGTGAACGCTTTGCGCTGCCGCAGATTGGCGTAGTGGAATTGATACGCCTTGATGATTCACATGAAAGCGTGGCGCGCCTTGAGAGAATCAAGGGTACTTTGATGCTGCGCCTGCGTGATCGCGTACTGCCGGTGGTTTCACTGTCAACCCTGTTGCGGCTTGGGGTGGCTTTGGCTGAATGCCTTGAGCGATATGTGATTGTGACGCAGGTGGGAACTCATAGATTTTGTATCCTAGTTGACCGTATTTTGGATGTGGAGAACATCACGGTGAAACCGCTGGCGCCCATTCTGCGCCACATCACCATCTTCGGCGGCAATACGATTTTGGATGATGGCAGCGTCATCATGATCCTTGATCCGCATGGCTTGGGGCGCGGCGCTGGTATTGCGCCCGAAGCCTTTGCCGAAGATGAGGAAATTATCGAGGCACCACCGGCAATTAATGCGGTGACCAAAACACCGCTGCTGCTTTTCCGCGCCGGTGATGAAGCATTGCAGGCAGTGCCGCTTGGGCAGGTGATGCGGCTTGAGGATATAGCGGTTGAGCGCATCGAGTTTGCAGGCGCTGCGCCATTTGTTGCACATCGCGGCCAATCCATGCCCCTGCTGCCCATGGGCGCGCATTGGCAAGCCCCAAAATCCGGCCGCCAAGCCGTGCTTGTGCTGTCCGACGGTGACCACCCCTTAGGCTTGATGGTGGATGAAGTTCTGGATGTGTTGGATGACGCCGTACTGATCCAACCTGAGGCAAGCCGTCCAGCGTATCTTGGCAGTGCGGAAGTTGCAGGACGCGTCGCGCAGGTGATTGATACGGGTTATTGGCTTTCGCGCGCTTATCCCGATGGCATCGCGGGCAGCCCCTTCTGCCGCCAAGGAGCCTGACGTGACCGTCATGGAAAACCTGGCAGAGGCGTCGCTAGTGGCTGAGCAGGAAGATGATGTCTTTCTGATCGTGACGCTGGCCGGGCAGGCTTGCGGCCTTCCCGTGATGCTGGTGCGCCATCTGCTGGGCCCGCAGGTCATCACGCCTATTCCCCTGGCACCTTCGGGCGTTGTTGGTGGGTTTAACCTGGGCGGACGCATTGTGACGGCGATTGATCTGCGCCGGCGTCTGAGCCTACCGATTGCTGATGATGCTTCGGTTATCAACGTGATCGTGGAATATGCGGGCGCCTTATACAGCCTGATCGTGGATCAGGTTCAGGAAGTGCAGCCCCTGCAAGTCAGCAAAACCTATCCCATACCACCGCGGCTTGACCCGCTTTGGCAGGATTTGGCGCGCAATATTTATCGCTCCGACGACCAGATGATTGTGATGCTGGATGTCGAACGCCTTCTTTGTATCGGATGAAGAACATCATGCAGAATCGCTCTTGCCTTATCGTGGATGACAGTCAGGTGGTCAGGCGCGCCGCGCGGCGCATTGTCGAAGGCTTTGGCTTCACAGTGCATGAGGCGAAAGATGGTGCCGAAGCCTTGGCATTTTGCCAAACCGAATTGCCCGAAGCCGTGCTGCTTGATTGGAATATGCCAATCATGGATGGGCTGGAATTTCTGAAGCATGTGCGCGCTGAATATGGGCCTGCGCGGCCGATTATAGTGCTTTGCACCACTGAAGCCGGCATTGACCGTGTTGTGGAGGCCTTGGCCATCGGCGCGCAGGAATATGTCATGAAGCCCTTTGATGCCGGCATCCTGCAGGACAAATTCGTCCAGGCCGGCCTGCTTGCAGATATCGCCTGATATCTTCTGGGTGCTTGGCTTCGCCAGAAAGTGGCGCGCGCAAGGGGGTAGTGATGCTCAGAAAAGCTCTCAGGTCGCCAGATCACGCGCGGCACGCATGCGCCAAGTGGTGCAAGGTCTCCGCAAAAACCGCGCTAAACGGCGGTGCCGCCCACCGTCAGCCCGGTCAGTTTCAGTGTCGGCTGGCCAACGCCCACCGGCACGCCCTGGCCCTGCTTGCCGCATGTGCCAATGCCGGGGTCAAGCGCCATGTCATTGGCAACCATGCTGACCTTGGTCAGCGCATCCGGCCCATTGCCGATCAGGGTCGCCCCCTTTACCGGCGCGCCGATTTTGCCGTTTTCAATGAGGTAAGCTTCTGATGCGCTGAAGACGAATTTGCCGGAGGTGATATCCACCTGCCCACCGCCGAAATTCACTGCGTAAATGCCGCGCTTCACACTGCCCAAAACTTCTTCCGGCGTATGGGCACCACCCAGCATCACCGTATTCGTCATGCGCGGCATCGGCGCATGGGCATAGCTTTGGCGCCGGCCATTGCCTGTGGGTGCAACACCCATCAGCCGCGCATTCTGCCGATCCTGTAAAAAGCCCACCAGCACGCCATCTTCAATCAAGGTGGTGCGCCCGCTTGGCGTGCCTTCATCATCCACGGTCAGGCTGCCGCGCCGATCCGGCAGCGTGCCATCATCCACCACCGTCACACCGGGGGCGGCGATGCGCTGGCCAAGCAAGCCCGCAAAGGCCGAGGTCTTTTTGCGATTGTAATCGCCTTCCAGCCCATGGCCGATCGCTTCATGCAGCAGAATGCCGGGCCAGCCGGGACCAAGCACCACTTCCATCTCTCCGGCAGGCGCGGGCACGCTGCCAAGGTTCACAAGCGCTTGGCGCAAAGCCTCATCCACGCCGCGCTTCCAGCCCTCATTGCCCAGCACGCGTTCATACGCAAAGCGCCCGCCCGTGCCAAAGCTGCCGGTCTCCCGCCGGTCGCCTTCCTTCACCACGACCGAGACATTGAAGCGCACCAGCGGGCGTAAATCTGCCAAGCGCTGCCCATCCGGGCGCAGGATCTGCACCGCCTGCCATTCCCCGGTGATGGAGGCCATTACCTGCACCACGCGCGGGTCTCGCGCGCGCGCATAGGCGTCAATTTCCTGCAACAGCGCGGTCTTGGCAGCGAAATCCATCTGCGTAAGCGGATTGGCATCGGTGTAAAGCCGCGCATTTGTGGCACGCGGCGCGATATCCAAAGCGCCGCTATGGCCCTGGCGCACTGCCTTCACTGCGGCTGCCGCACGCGAAAGCGCAGCGTCCGACAATTCCCCCGCATGGGCGTAGCCTGCGGCTTCACCGGCCACGGCACGCAGGCCAAAGCCGCGCGTTGCATCGTAGCTGGCAGAACGGATGCGGCCATCATCCAGCGAAATCGCCTCACTTTCGCGGTATTCCAGGAAAAGTTCTCCATCTTCACAGCCCGCCGTTGCGTCGCGCAATTGGCGTTCGGCCCCCGCGCGATCCAGCAGCGTGAAGAACAGTTCATCGGTGATGCCGAGCGCGTTCATGGTTATTCCTTGGCGGGTCAGGCTGTCAGAGAAGCGGTTGCGCGCGGGCGGCGCAAGCCATGAGTGGCGGCAAGCGCGGTGGCCAACACCAGCACCGCAATGCTTTGGTGCATAGTGCCAAGCCAAACCGGAACAACGGCCAGCAGCGTTGCAATGCCAAGCGCATATTGCAGCGCCACCGCGCCCGTCAGCGCCAGCACCGCACCACGCGCGAAGC
>CAIMVB010000243.1 GCA_903844785.1 uncultured Rhodospirillales bacterium
GCTGGCGAAGAAATCTGGCCGCCCGGTGAAGATGGTTATGACGCGCGAAGAAGTGATGCGCGCCACCGGCCCCACTTCCGGCTCCTTCAGCACGGTCAAGATTGGTGCCAAGAAGGATGGCACCATCGTTGCCGCGCAGGGCACTTTCTACCTGCAAGCTGGTGCGTTGCCTGGTTCGCCCATTCGTGGTGCGGCGGGCTGCGCCTTCGCGCCCTACAACATCGCGAATGTGCATTCACTCGGCTTCGATGTGGTGTCCAACCGTTCAAAGGTTGCGGCCTATCGCGCGCCGGGCGCGCCGATTGGCGCTTACGGCGTGGAATGCGTGCTGGATGAAGTGGCCGAAAAGCTTGGCATGGACCCGCTTGCGCTGCGCTTGAAGAACGCCGCGCAGGAAGGCACCAAGGCCGCGCATGGCCCTGTGTTTCCGCGCATCGGCTTCAAGGAAACCATCGAAGCGGCGATGGCGCATCCGCATTACAGCGCGCCGCTTGGCCCCAATCAGGGCCGTGGCGTCGCGTGCGGCTTCTGGTTCAATGCGGGCGGCGAAAGCTCCGCGCAGGTGAACATCACGGAAGATGGCAATGTTGTCGTCACCACGGGGCATCCGGATATTGGTGGGTCCCGCGCTTCCATCGCCAATATCACCGCGGAATTGCTTGGCATTGATTACAAGCGCGTTTCCGTACTGATCGGCGACACGGCGACGATTGGCTATTCCAACCTGACCGGTGGCAGCCGCGTGCTGTTCGCTTCCGCGATGGTGGTGACGCAATCTTCAGAAAAGGTCATCACGCAACTCAAGGAACGCGCGGCGAAGATCTGGAAGATCGACCCCGAAGCGGTGATTTGGGATAATGGCGAAGCCCGCCCTGCGGGTGCCAATGCGGGGCAATTCCCGCCGCTCAGCCTGAAGGAAATTGCCGCCAAGGCAACGGAAACCGGCGGGCCGATCGGCGCTGGCGTGCAGTTGAACACCACCGGCGCCGAAGGCGGTTTCGCGACCCATATCTGCGATGTGGAAGTGGACCCGGAACTCGGCACCGTGAAGGTGCTGCGCTATACGTCCTTCCAGGATGTCGGGCGCGCGGTGCATCCGGCCTATGTTGAAGGCCAGATGCAGGGCGGTGCGGCGCAGGGCATCGGCTGGGCGCTGAACGAAGAATATATCTACAACGCCAAGGGTCAGGTGGATAACCCCGCCTTCCTTGATTACCGCATGCCGGTCTGTTCCGACTTGCCGATGCTGGATGCGGTGATGATCGAAATCCCGAACCCGAAGCACCCGCAAGGCGTGCGTGGCGTGGGTGAAGTGCCGCTGGTGCCGCCTCTGGGCGCGATTTCCAACGCCATGTACCGCGCGACGCATAAGCGCTTCTACGCGCTGCCGATGTCGCCGCCGCGGGTTCTGGAAAAGCTGGAACAGGCGGCCGAATAAGCCGCCTTTCGCGCAAAGCCTATCAGGCCCGGGGGCGCAAGCCTCCGGGCCTTGCTTTTTGGTACGTAGCGCTTCAGGGAAGCCGCATCACGACAGGAGAAGACCATGATCGACACAAAACTCGGCACCGGTGCCGAAGCCACGCCGGGCCAACACATCACGGTGCACTACACGGGCTGGCTTTTCGATGCCGCCGCGCCGGAAAACAAGGGCCGCAAGTTCGACAGTTCGCGCGACCGCGCTGAACCCTTTTCCTTCATGCTCGGCGCTGGCCATGTGATTGGCGGCTGGGATCAGGGTTTTGCCGGCATGAAGGTGGGCGGGCAGCGCACACTGATCATCCCGCCGGAACTCGGCTATGGCGCGCGCGGCGCGGGTGGCGTCATTCCGCCCAATGCGACGCTGATTTTCGAAGTTGAATTGCTCGGCGTCGGCTGATCTGCGCCCGCCGCCCCGCGGCACACTAGCAAGCCTGAGGCCTGACACATGACCCGCGTGCCGAAGCAACGCGCCGACCTATTGCTGGTGGCGCTTGGCCTCGCGGAGAGCCGTGCCAAGGCCCAGGCGCTGATCCTGGCAGGCAAGGTCTTCACCGATGCCAGGCGGGTCGAAAAAGCGGGGGATCTGCTGCCCGAAGGCGTGCCGATTGAAGTCCGCGGTCAGGACCATCCTTGGGTCTCCCGCGGCGGGCTTAAGCTTGCCCATGCGCTCACGCATTTTGGGCTGAACCCTGAAGGGCGCATCTGCATCGATCTGGGCGCCTCCACCGGGGGCTTTACCGATGTGCTACTGCAGCATGGGGCGGCGCGGGTTTATGCGGTGGATGTCGGTCATGGCCAATTGGCCTGGAAGCTTCGGCAGGACCCGCGCGTCCATGTGCTGGAAAAGACCAATGCCAGGTATCTGGATGCCAGCATGATCCCGGAGCCCATCAGCGCCTTGGTCTGCGATGCTTCCTTCATCGGCTTGCGCACCATCCTGCCCGCGCCGCTCACGCTCTGCGCGCCGGGTGCCTTTGCGGTGGCATTGATCAAGCCGCAATTCGAAGCGGGGCCCGGCCAAGTCGGCAAGGGCGGCGTGGTGAGAGACCCCGCGCTCCATCACAGCATCTGCGCCATGATCACCGATTGGTGGGCGGGGCTGGCCGGTTGGCAGGTGCTTGGCATTACTGAAAGCCCCATCACCGGGCCTGAGGGAAATAAGGAATTCCTCATCGCCGCGCGGCGCGCATAAGGGTCAGGGGGTTGCGCAAGCCGCCCATCCCGCCTATCCGCCCCCATCGATTTTCAGACATTCAGGGATAGTCACCATGGCCATCGAACGCACCTTCAGCATCATCAAGCCGGACGCCACGCGCCGGAACCTGACCGGCAAGGTCAATGCGGTGTTTGAAGACGCTGGCCTGCGCATTGTGGCGCAGAAGCGCATTCATATGTCCCAGGCGCAGGCCGAAAGCTTCTATGGTGTGCATCGTGAACGCCCCTTCTTCAAGGATCTGGTGTCCTTCATGATCTCCGGCCCCGTGGTGGTGCAGGTGCTGGAAGGTGAAAACGCCGTCGCGCGCAATCGTGAACTGATGGGTGCCACCAACCCGGCCAATGCCGCGCCCGGCACCATCCGCAAGCTTTTCGCCGAAAGCATTGAAGCGAATTCCGTGCATGGTTCGGACAGCCCGGAAAACGCCGCCATCGAAATCGCCTATTTCTTCGCCGGCAGCGAAATCGTCGGCTAATTTACCCTTGCCAGGCCGCCGCTTTCTGGCGGCGGTAACCAGCCCGTAAGTAGTTCCGGTGTTTAATGCGCCCTCAAGCGATTGAGGGCGCGGGCATGACCGACGGGTTTGGCAATCTGGGGGACCGGGCGGCGGCGGGGCTGGAACTGGCCCATTCGCCGGCAGAACTCCTGCACGGCATTGCTGAGGCGCTGGCCCATGATGGTGCTGGCCTCAGGCTTGATCTGCAGCCCGTCTGTAGTGCCAATGGCCTGGAAACCGTGGGGTATGAGGCGCTGCTGCGCTGGGTGCACCCGGATCTTGGCCCTATCCTCGCCATGGAAACGGTCAATGCCGCTACCCAGGCCGGGCTGGCCGAGGCACTGGACAGATGGGTTTTTGCCGAGGCCTGCCGCATTCGCGCCCGCTGGCCACGTTCCGCCCCCTATATTTCCGTCAATATCACCGCCGAGGCCTTTCTGCGCGGCGATGGCACCGCGCTGATGCGCCGCGCCCTGCATGAAGCCGATACGGACCCGCGCGGGCTGGTGGTGGAAATGCCGGCCAATGCGGTTTCGCTTTGGCATGATGCGGCGGCCAATCTGGCGGCCGGCTTGCGCGGCCTTGGCGTTGTGGCGGCTTTGGATGATTTCGGCGTGGCGCGCGGCACTATTCTGGCGCTACGCGCCATTCCCTTCCCCATGGTCAAGCTGCATCCCAGCCTTTGCGCCGGGCTGGATGGGGAAAGCCTATCTGCCCGCCGCGCGCTGGCACTCACCACCGGCCAGGTGGAAACCGCCCATGCGCTTGGCAGTATTGTCGTTGCAAAAAGCGTGGAGACGCTGGCGCAGCTTCGCGCGCTCGAAAAAGCTGGCTGCGATGCCCTGCAGGGCTGGCTGCTGGGCCGCCCCGGTAAGGTGCCAAACCTTACCGAATAGGCCGGCCTTACAAACCAGCGGCAAAATAAAAAGGGCGGTCCAAGCCGCCCCAAGAACATCCGGCTGAGACCTGCGCCTCAGACCAGGAAAACCGCCATCAGGGCCAGCACCACAATAATAGCGCCCGTGGACCAAGTCACGAAGCTGGTGAAGCCTTCCCAGCCGCTGGTGCGATCCGCCAGGATATCGGCGGATTTCACTTCAACGAAATCATAATGCTCTTTCTCGGCCATGGCCTTCCTCTGCGCCTTGCAACTTGCCTCAGGTTGTAGAAAGCAAAACCGCGCGCGGCAAGGGGTTCAATAATGAATCCGGTGCGGATTCCACCGATGCGATGTTGGCCCTGCCAGCTTCCAGCCGCACACGCCCCGCCGCCAGCCAGGATAGCGCGGCGGGGTAGAGCTGATGCTCCGCCGCCAGCACCCGCGCGGCGAGGCGCGCTTCCGTATCATCGGGCAAAACGGGCACAGCGGCCTGGGCGAGAATCGGCCCCTCATCCACCCCGGCGGTCACCAGATGCACGGTGCAGCCATGCAGGCGCACACCTGACGCCAAGGCGCGGGCATGGGTATCCAGCCCCGGAAAGGCCGGCAGCAGGGATGGGTGGATATTGATGAGCCGCCCTTCCCAGCGACGCACGAAATCAGCCGTCAGCACGCGCATAAAGCCGGCAAGGGCAATGATTTCAACGCCATGCCGGGCCAATTCCGCTTCCATCGCGGCTTCAAACCCGGCGCGATCCCCCTTGAAGGCCCGGCTTTCCACCACCGCGGTTGGCACACCCTTCGCGGCCGCCACGCCAAGCCCCGCCGCATCGGCGCGGTTGGACAGCACCAGCACGGGTTCCGCCGGGTAATCCGGCCCAGCGGCTTCCAGAATCGCGGCCATATTGGACCCGCGGCCAGAAATCAGCAGGGCAAGCCGCGCGCGTTTCATCCGCGCGGCCAGGTGCCGGGCAGGTTTTCGATCCTGATACCCGCCGGGCCGCTGCTGGCTTCCAGATGGCCAATACGGAATGGCGCTTCGCCGGCTTCAGTCAGCATGCGTGTAGCGGCTTCAGCGCCATCCGCCGGCACCGCCAGCACCATGCCAAGCCCGCAATTGAACACGCGCAGTATTTCATCGGCGCTGACATTCCCGGCTTCTGCCAGGAAGGCGAAAACCGGCGGCACGGGCCAGCTTCCCGCTTGCAACACCGCGGTCAGGCCTGCAGGCAGCACGCGCGGCAGATTGCCAGGCAGGCCGCCGCCGGTGATATGCGCCGCCGCATGCAGCAGGCCCGCACGATGCAGGGCAAGCAAGGGCTTCACATAAATGCGCGTGGGCGCCAGCAAGGCGGCACCCAGGCTCTGCCCCGGGGCGAAGGGCGCGGCATCAGTCAGCGTCAGGCCACGCGCGGCGAGAATCCGCCGCACCAGGGAAAAACCGTTGGAATGAACGCCGGAAGACCCAAGCCCAATCAGCACATCCCCGGCCGCAATACCCGTCGGCAAAAGCCGCCCGCGTTCGGCGGCACCCACGGAAAACCCAGCCAGATCATAATCATCGGCGGCATACATGCCGGGCATCTCGGCGGTCTCACCGCCCACCAGGGCGCAGCCCGCCTGGCGGCAGCCTTCCGCAATGCCGCTGATCACGGCGCGGGCCTGGTCCAGCTGCAGCTTTCCGGTCGCAAAATAATCCAGGAAGAACAGAGGCTCAGCGCCCTGCACCACCAGATCATTCACGCACATGGCCACCAGATCTATGCCCACCGTATCGTGAATGCCGGCTTCGATGGCAACGCGCAGTTTGGTCCCCACACCATCAGTGGAAGACACCAGCACAGGATCCGTGAAACCGGCGGCTTTTGGGTCGAACAGGGCGCCAAAGCCGCCCAAGCCGCCCATGACGCCGGTGCGATTGGTTGCGCGCGCCAGGGGCTTGATGGCTTCCACCAGGGCATCGCCAGCCTCAATATCCACGCCCGCATCGCGGTAGGTGAGGCTCTGGGGGTTTGAACTGGTCAGGGCGACCTCCGATTTGATAGACTGCTTGTCGGTATAGCGCCGGAATGGGCGAAGGGAAGGCTTGGATGTTGATTAGCTGCTCTTGGTGGAAGGCCGGAAGGGACCGCGCGGTTCTGGCTTTCGCAAGCTGCTGGCTGGCGCTCGGCGCCCCGTCTGCCCTTGCTCAATTCAGCGATATGGGCGCGCTGACGCAGCGCGGCGTGCCGGCAGAAGCCACTGCGGAAAACGGCGTGGTGGCGCAGGAACGCGCCTTCGCGGCCGGGCGCCGTACCGCGTGGGACCGCATTCAGGGCATGGTGACCACAACGCGCCGGCCCAGCGATGCAGAGCTTGATCGCATGGTGCGGTCCATTGTGATTGAACAGGAAACCACTGGCCCGCAACGCTATACCGGGCGCTTGACCATTCAATTCGATGCCGAAGCGGTGCGCGGGTTCGCCGAAGGCGGCGAAGTGCGCGCGGCAACCCAGCCTTCAGGCAGCAGCCAGGATGCGCCGGCGAATGTGACGCCGGCAACGCCCATTTTGGCGACGCTGGAAGCGGTTGCGCGTTACGAAACACTCAATGAATGGTTGGAAATTCGCCGCCGCGTCACGGCGGCCGGCGTGAAGTTGGATGTGGTTGGCATCACCACCGATCGTGCGCGCTTGAACCTTGGCCTGCGTGTGCCGGTTGGCATGGCGCCGGAGGCTTTGGGCCATCACGGGCTGCGACTGGCGCCCGGCACCGGTGCCGCGAATGATCAATGGCGGCTTGGTCTTGCCGGACGGTCCTGACCTTCACCGTCTTTCCCAAGCACCGCCGCGCTTGGCGGGGGCAGGGCTTTTTACGGTGCCCAATCTGATCACGCTGGCGCGGCTTTGTGCGGTGCCGGCGGCGATTTGGTTGATGCTACAACACAGGCTTGATCTTGCCTTTGTGGTGTTCATTGGCGCCGGCATTTCGGATGCGCTGGATGGCTGGATTGCGCGCGCCTGGAATGCGCGATCCCAGCTTGGCGCAGTGCTTGATCCCATCGCCGATAAGGCGTTGCTGGTTTCGGTTTATGTCACGCTGGCAAGTATTGGCGTGCTGCCGGATTGGCTTGCGATTCTTGTCGTGTTTCGTGATTTGCTGATTGTGGGCGGTGTATTGGTGTTATGGGCCGTTGGCCTGCCGCCACGCATCAAGCCGATTTTCATTTCCAAGGCGAATACAGCGGTGCAAATCCTGCTGGCTGCTTTGGTGCTGCTGCTGGCGGGCTTTGGCTTTGGCGCCCCATTATTGCTGGACAGCATGATTTGGCTTGTAGCGGCGACAACCTTTGCGTCCGGTGCCGCTTATGTGGTGCAGGCTGCGCGGCGCACCGCCGGTTGGACAGCATGACAGAACAGCGCGCCCCAATACGGCCTGTGATCGCACCACCTGCCGCGCCGCGCACAGCCACACGCGGGCAACGCTGGGCGTTGTTTCTTGGCTTTGGCATTGCGTTGTTATTCTGCCTTTGGATGTTCCAAGGCATCCTGACACCCTTCGTGCTGGCCGCGACCATTGCCTATTTTCTGGACCCCTTGGCAACGCGCCTCGCGCGGCTTGGTATTCCGCGCGGCATTGGCGCCTTTCTGCTGGTGACATTGCTTGGTGCGGTTGCGCTGATTGCGCTGCTGCTGCTCTATCCGCTGATTCTCGCGCAGCTTGGCATTTTGGTGCAGCGCCTGCCCGTCTATATCGCAGGTATCGGCCAGGCCTTGCGGGACTTGCTGACCAGGCTTGAAGAAGCCCTTGGCCCAGACATGCTGGATCAACGCTTGCGTGAATTGGCGATCAGTCAGGCGGCATCCATGCTATCCTGGCTTGGCACAGCAGCAACGCGGCTGATTGGCGGCGGTTTCGCTCTGTTCAGCGTTTTCACCTTTGTCGTGGTAACACCCGTTGTCGCGTTTTATCTGCTGCGGGATTGGCCCGCCATGCTGACGCGGATTGAAAGCTGGCTGCCACGCCGTAGCGCGAGCGTCATTCGGCAAATCGCGCGCGATACCGACCGCGTTTTATCTGCCTGGCTGCGCGGACAATTATTATGCTGCCTTGGGCTTGGCATTTTCTACGCCTTCGCGCTGCATTTCGCGGGGCTGGAGCTTGGCATCACGATTGGCATCATGTCCGGCTTCCTGACCTTCATCCCCTATGTCGGATCGCTGACAGGCTTCGCCACGGCGGTATTGCTCGCCATCGGGCAATTCGGGTCTTGGCAGGAAGTACTGGTGATTGTGATGATTTTTGTCATTGGCCAAGGGATCGAAGGCTACATCATCTACCCCTATCTGCTCGGCAATCGCGTGGAATTGCACGCGGTATGGGTGATTTTCGCGCTATTTGCAGGCGGCGTTGCTTTCGGTTTTCTGGGCGTATTGCTTGCCGTGCCCATGGCAGCGGCAATTGGGGTGGTCACGCGGTATTGGCTGCGGCGCTATCTGGAAAGCCCGCTTTACCTGGACCCACCACGGACTGGGCAATGATGCGCCAATTGGCCCTGCCGCTGCCCATTGCGGCTTCCTTTGATGCGCGCGATGTGATCGCGGATAGCAGCAATGAAGCGGCGCGAAGCTGGCTCGCCAAGCCTGCTGTCTGGCCATTGGGGCGGCTGGCGCTTTTTGGCGAAGCTGGGCTTGGCAAAACACATCTGGCCCGCGCAGCCGCCGCGCGCTTTGGCTGGCGCTGGCTGGATGGCATGGGTCTGCGTGGCCTGCTGCCACCCGCGCCCCAGGGCAGCGTGGTAGATGACGCTGATTGCGTGGCGGATGAGGCCGCCTTGCTGCATCTGATCAACCTTTGCGCCGAAAGGGGCGAGACACTGCTGCTGATCGGGCGCGAAGCGCCGGCGCGGTGGCCAATCCGCCTGCCGGATCTGGCAAGCCGCCTGCGCGCCACCCAGGCGGTGAGTATTGGGGCGCCATCGGATGCCTTGCTGTGCGGCTTGCTCGCCAAATTCTTCGCGGACCGGCAATTGCGCGTGGAGCCTGAGGTACAGGCCTGGCTATTGGCACGCCTGCCACGCAATGCCGCAAGCCTTGCGGAAGCTGTTGCGCGCTTGGATCACGCGGCACTTGGTATGGGCGGTCGGATTACCCGCCCGCTAGCGCGGCTTGCCCTGGCCGAATGGCTGGAAGGACACGGGATTTATGATGATTCTGAGACTCCCGGGCGCCTCCCCTCGCCTTCCCTCGTCCCTCTGCTATAGCCTTGCGGCATGAGCGACATCATGCCTGATATTGAAGCCTTCCCGCTGGCGGAAAGCCCGGCGCGCTTCAGCAATAGGGAATTATCCTGGCTTGCCTTCAATCAGCGCGTGCTGGAGGAGGCGGAGAATGAACGCCACCCGCTGCTGGAAAGGCTGCGCTTTGTCGCGATTTCAGCCAATAACCTTGATGAATTCTATTCCGTGCGCGTGGCCGGGTTGGTCGGGCAGGACCGCGCCGGCCTGGTGACGCAATCGCCGGATGGGCTGACCCCAGCGCAGCAATTGGCCGCCATTCATGAACGTGCGCGCGCCTTGATTGATGGCCAGCAGCATTCCTGGCAGGCGCTGCGCGCACGCCTTCGGGAAGCGCATCTGAACGTTGTGGACCGGCCAGACCTGACGGATGCGGATCGCGAATGGCTGGAAGAATGGTTCATGGACCGCGTCTTCCCCGTGCTGACGCC
>CAIMVB010000244.1 GCA_903844785.1 uncultured Rhodospirillales bacterium
CTTTAGCCCCGCCTCGCGATAAAGCCTCAGCAGCTTCTTATGGTTCGGCTTCAGCCCTTCCCGCGCCAGCAGATAACCGAGCCGCCGATAGCCAAACCGCCGCCGCGCAGCCGCCAGCTCACGCAACCGCTGCCGCAGGTCAGTATCGTCCGGACGGCTCGGCTGATACCGCGCGACACGCCTGGCAATTCCGATCAGATGACACGCCCGGCGCTCGCTCAGCCCATAACAGCCACGGGCATGAGCGAGCGCGTCCCGCTTCGCGCCGGGCGTCACCATTTTTTTGAGGAGATGTCTTTCAAAACCGCAATGTCCAGCATCGCCTCGGCTAAAAGCTTCTTCAGCTTGCCGTTCTCATCCTCCAGCGTACGAAGCCGCTTGGCCTCCGACACCTCAAGGCCGCCAAACTTCGCCTTCCACTTGTAGAACGTCGCCTCGCTGATCCCATGACGGCGGCAAACATCCGCGGTCACAGCACCCGATTCCTGTTCCTTCAAAATCCCAATGATCTGCTCATCGCTGAACCTGCTGCGTTTCATTCGTCCGTCCCCTTGAGAAACAGACCCTGCCGAAAATTGGGAACAATTCAGGTGGGAAGGTCAATAGAAAAATTAATATTCTTATAAATATTGAAAAAAATCTTTTTGGTAATTTTGAAATCACAATTTCTTTTTGGAGAGAGACATTACTTATTTCACCAATCTCGCAAAAAAATGAAACTTATTTGTCATTTTTTCGTTTTAAATGGGGATCGGTAGCGTCTTGAGTGGCGTGTTTATTAGATAAACGTTTTCCTTAACTTTAGAACGGTTCGTATTGGCATGCCATCTAAAGGGCCACCGTATTCCTTCGTTTCAGTCTCGCCGGAACTTTCACGGACCAGGAACTTTTTCTTTGTCTGGGAGTTGGGGGGGGTGTTGAAAACCATCGCTTTTGCCCGGGGATTTGGACGTAATGTACTTTCTGATCGCATAATATATTTTGCGTCGGATTGGGCTCCAGTCTCATGAAAACCGCTTATGCGCAATGTCGCGTCAGCCCACCCTGCTGTGCTGCTGCTGCTAGTCATTTTGGCTTCATTCCCATTCTTAAGCTTGGTATCGCGAACGTCAGAGAGGCACGAGTCTCTGGCCTAAGTCGCCACACAGTTGTCGCCAAAGAACTACTGAGACATCACCATGCCGGGTTTGTCGCTAAAGAAACGGCTCGGTCAAGCGGCACCATTCGGGGCGCAGCACCCATCATGTCCACCCATCCAAGATTTTCACCGTCTTGAACCGCAACAAGAGAGAGACCCATGTCAGCTTCACTGTCACCCATCCCAACCAATCAGGTCGCCTTCACTCTTACATCTTCATTGAACCTATCGGGAGCCGAGATTTCGGGTTTCGATCCATCCAGTGACCGCCTCTACGTCACTTCTAATGGCGGATTGCTGGTCGTAAACATGGCAAACCCAGCAACTCCGACTTTACTTACCACCATCAACTTCACCTCGCTCGGCTTCGCCACCACCGATGTTACCAGCGTAGCGGTGAAGAACGGCATTGTTGCCGTAGCACTTCCGAATGCTGATAAGGCACAGCATGGCACGGTGGTGTTTCTGAATGCGGCCGACGGAGCACTGCTGAGTTCGGTCAGTGTTGGTGCGCTGCCAGACATGCTGACCTTCACTCCGGATGGCAATAAAGTTTTGGTTGCGAATGAGGCAGAGGTTGTAAGTGACTCAAACTTTGGTGGTGCTGGCTCCGTTTCGATCATCGACATTTCAGGTGGCGTAGCCGCCGCCACGGTGCGGACGGCCGACTTTACCGCCTTCAATGGCCAGGAAGCTGCCCTAAGGGTCGCTGGAGTTCGTATTTGGGCCGGCAAGACTGTTTCCGAAGATGTTGAACCAGAATATATCGCCGTCTCCGCTGATGGTACGAAGGCGATGGTAACGCTGCAGGAGGCCAATGCAGTAGGCCTTCTTGATATCGCTACCGCAACTTTCACCGCCATTGTGCCGCTGGGCAGCAAAGATTTCAGCACTCTACTAGCCGATTTTAGTGACCGTGATGGTTCTAACAGCAGCGCATTGACCAATCTCGTCACGGGAATGCCTGTCCGCGGCCTTTACATGCCAGATGCCATTGATAGCTATCAGTCCGCAGGACAGACCTTCTATGTCATTGCCAATGAGGGAGATGATCGTGACGATTTCCTTGCTTCCGACGAGACAATACGTGTTGGCAGCGGAAGCTATGATCTCGACAACACACTCTTTCCCAACGAAACCGCACTGAAGAATAATGGTCAGCTTGGCCGTCTTACGGTCTCCAACGCCGCCGGTCTGCGCGGCGATACTGATGGTGACGGCGATATCGATCAAATCTTGGCATATGGTGGGCGTTCTTTCTCTATCCTTGCTTCGGATGGCACCATGGTGTTCGATAGTGCGGATATTATCGAGCGCATTGTCGCGACCCAGTTCCCAGCATTTTTCGACGACACACGCAGCGACAATAAGGGGCCAGAGCCTGAAGGGATCGAAATTGCCAGCATAGGCAACAAGACCTATGCCCTAGTGGGCCTTGAGCGGTCGCATATGACACTTGCCTTCGACATTACTGATCCGACTAATGTCAGCTATGCTGGCGCTGCGCAGCGTAGTGGTGACCTCAATCCAGAAGGCGGCTTGTTTATCAGCGCATATGATTCGCCGACGGGCCAACCACTGTTGGTCACAAGCAATGAGGTAAGCAACAACGTCTCGATCTTCGCCATTCAATCCTTCGTGAATATCCATGAGACTGGGTCTTCCAGCGCAGAAACCATCATTGGTTATGCTGGTAATGACACCATTGATGGCGTTGGTGGTAACGATGTCATCAACGGGGGAGGGGGCGCGGATAGCCTCACGGGTGGTGCTGGCAACGATAGCATCAATGGAGGCGATGGAACCGACGTGGCTGCCTACGCAGGAGCTTCATCTTCTTTTTCGACAGTGAAGTCATCAAACACCTTCTTTGTTCGTGGTTCCTCCGATAGCTATGGGCTCGACAGCCTAACCTCAATCGAAAATATTCGTTTCTCTGATACGAATATCGAGACCGCATGGTTTTCAAAGACCAACGATTTGACACCGGCCCAGCTCACGAGCTTGGTTGAACTCTACATCGCGAGTCTTGACCGCGCCCCAGATGCTATTGGGCTTAACTATTGGGGCGCACGCCTTCAAGATGGAATGTCCTTGGCAAATATTGCCAAGTCATTTTTTGTACAACCTGAAACGGCCGCTCAATACCCGTCAACTATGTCCACGAACACATTCGTCACTTCTGTCTACAATAACTTGCTGAATCGTGCGCCTGATATCCCTGGACTGAATTACTGGGTTCGTGAAATCGATACCGGCAACATAAGCAAAGATGTCTTTCTGCTCGCTCTCATCAATGGTGCCAAGGCATCAACAGGTAGTTCCACAGACCGCCACACAATTGAGAATAAGGCGAACGTCGGGAAGTATTTCGCAATTGACCATGGCCTCAATGATACTGACTGGGCCGCCGATGTTCTGGCCTCCGTTAATTCCGTCCCTAGCACAGCCGTGTCCGCTAACGCCCTGATCGATAGCTATTCAGCGGCAATCTCGACGGGGGCCTCGTCATCCTCGGCCATGCTTGTTGGGTTGCCTGACCTTAACGCAACCGCCCCGGTCGCGGGGCTGATTTAGAGCGCATTCTCCGACAATAGCGGAACTGCGGAACCACTTCCATACCAACAAGTTCCTCGGTTCCGCAGTTCTGGGGGGAGCGCAAGCTCCCCCTCAGTCTATGGTGAAGGTACACGGGGAGAGCGGATTACAAAAAATTTCGTGACTTTGGCAGGCTGGATAGCCTCCTTTTTATGTACCACGATTTGATTAATTCTGGACATTGTTTTGGGCGTGTCCGGCGTCAGCATCTATGGGACCAAATTGGCGATTTGAGGTACGGAGGATTTCTGGCTCATCGTAACCCCAAGGAGAGTGAAGATGAGCCAGAAATCCTCCGCCCCACCCGCCCGTGTGCCAGCCGAAAAGCTGGTCCGCGATATTCGCCGCGCCGCGCGCAAGCACCATTCCGCCGAGGACAAGATCCGCATTGTCCTGGACGGGCTGCGCGGCGAGGAAAGCATCGCCGCCCTCTGCCGCCGCGAAGCCATCGCCGATAGCCTGTACTACGCTTGGTCGAAGGAGTTCTTGGGTGAGGCGCGAGCGCGCCACGGGTTCAAGCACTGCGCCAGGAAGCCCGCGCGCTGAAGGAGGTCGTGGCCGAGCAGACGCTCGAACTCCGCCTTCTCAAAAAAAACATGATCGCGGATGGGGACGACCGCGCATGAGGCACTCCGCCGCCGAAAAGCTCGAAATCATCCAACTGGTCGAGCAAGCCAACCTGCCCCAACGCCGCTGCCTCGCCAGCCTCGGCATCCCGCGCCAGACCTTCTATCGCTGGTATGACCGTTACCTTACCGGCGGGCCAGAGGCGCTGGCCGACAAGCCATCCCGGCCTGACCGCGTCTGGAACCGCATCCCCGATGCGGTGCAAGCGCGCATTATTGATCTGGCGCTGGAAGTGCCGGAACTCTCACCGCGTGAATTGGCAGTGCGTTTCACCGACCAAGAAAGCTATTTCGTTTCAGAGGCTTCGGTCTATCGCCTGCTCAAATCCCGCGATCTGATCCCAAGTCCGGCTTTCATCCAGATCAAGGCCGCTGAGGAATTCCACACCAAGACCACGGCGCCCAACCAGCTCTGGCAGACGGATTTCACCTATCTGAAGGTCATCGGCTGGGGGTGGTTTTATCTTTGCACCGTACTGGATGATTTCTCGCGCTACGTCATCGCCTGGCGGCTTTGCACCGGCATGACCGCGAGCGATGTCAGTGAGACGCTGGAACTGGCCATGACGGCCTCAGGCTGCCGCGATGTGCCGCTACGACAACGCCCGCGATTGCTATCGGACAATGGGCCTGGGTTCATCTCGGACGCCTTCGCCCAATGGTTGGCGCAGCACGGCATCCAGCATGTCCGCGGTGCGCCCGCACATCCCCAGACACAGGGCAAGATCGAACGCTGGCATCAGACCATGAAGAACCGCATCCTGCTGGAGAATTACTACCTGCCGGGCGCGCTGCAGGCTGAGATCGCCGAGTTTGTCGCGCAGTATAACCACCGGCGCTATCACGAGAGCCTGAACAATCTGACCCCGGCGGATGTCTATTTCGGCAGGGGGCAGACCATCCTGCTGGAGCGGGAGCGCATCAAGCGCAGAACCATCCAGCATCGCCGCTTGATGCATCACCAAAACGCAGCCTAACCTCAACCAAAGATGGGCCAGATACTCCGCTAGCCAAGCCGCAAATCAGTCTCAAATGATTTGACGACGGACATTTCCCATACCTCCCCGCGCGCACCCCTTCAGCGCGGCAGGGTGCTTGCCCCCATCAAAAACTCATCCACCGCACGCGCGCATTGGCGGCCTTCGCGAATGGCCCAAACCACCAGCGATTGCCCGCGCCGCATGTCGCCCGCGGCGAAGACCTTGGGGACAGATGTCTGATAGGCTTCCGTATCGGCACGCACATTGCCGCGCGCATCCAGCGCCACGCCGGAAGTTTCCAATAACCCAGCCTTGCGCGGACCAAGGAAGCCCATCGCCAGCAGCACCAAGTCAGCCTTCATCTGGAATTCGCTGCCCGCAACTTCGCGCATTTGCATACGCCCGGCTTCATGCACCCATTCCACGCGCACACAATCAAGCGCCGTCACGCGGCCATTCTCACCAACCGCGCGCTTGGTCAGCACCGCCCAATCACGTTCGCAGCCTTCATAATGTGCCGGCGCGGTGCGAAGCTTATGCGGCCAATTCGGCCAGGTCAGGCCCTTGTTTTCATGCTCTGGAGGCTTTGGCATAATTTCAATCTGCGTGATGGAAGCCGCACCCTGGCGCGCCGAGGTGCCGATGCAATCCGCCCCCGTATCACCGCCACCAATCACCACCACATGCTTGCCGGTGGCCGAGATGGTGCCGCGCGGCGCGGCGCGATCTTCACTATCACCCGCCACGCGCTTGTTCTGCTGCGTCAGGTAATCCATCGCCGGGTAGATGCCGGAAAGATTACGCCCATCCACTTCCAATTCGCGCGGCCATTCGGCACCGCCCGTGAGCACCACCGCATCATAACCCGCCAGCAGCACATCGAAGGGCAGCGTGCTGCCCACTTCCGTGCCGGTGCGGAATTCAACGCCTTCGGCCGCCATCTGATCCACGCGGCGGTCAATCAGGTGCTTTTCCATTTTGAAGTCAGGAATACCGTAACGCAGCAAACCACCGATGCGGTCATGCTTTTCAAACAGCGTCACCGCATGGCCAGCGCGCGCCAATTGCTGCGCCGCCGCCATCCCTGCCGGGCCGCTGCCCACCACAGCCACGCGCTTGCCGGTTTTACGCGCGGGGAGTTGCGGCTTGATCCAGCCTTCTTCCCATCCGCGATCTACAATCGCGCATTCGATGGATTTGATGGTAACCGGCGTTTCCGTGATGTTCAGCGTGCAGCTTGCCTCGCATGGCGCGGGGCAGATGCGGCCGGTGAATTCCGGGAAGTTGTTGGTGGAATGCAGCGTCTCAAGCGCCGCCTGCCACTGATCCCGATAAACGAGATCATTCCAATCCGGGATCATGTTATTCACCGGGCAGCCATTATGGCAGTACGGAATGCCGCAATTCATGCAGCGCGCCGCCTGCTTCGAAAGCTCCGCTTCCGGCAGAGGCGTCACATATTCCTTGTAATTCTTCAGCCGATCTTCCGGCTTGATATAGCCGCGATCGGTCCGTTCAAATTCAAGAAAGCCAGTTGCCTTACCCATGACGCAATCTCCCCTGCGGCTTATTCGGCCGCAACCGCGACACCACCCGCTTGCTCGGCCTTCAGGTCAAGCAAGGCGCGGCGGTAATCCCGCGGCATCACCTTCACAAAACGCGGCAGCGCATTGTCCCAATCTTCCAGCAACGCACGCGCACGGGCGCTGCCGGTCATGAGCAAATGCCGCTCCACCAAAATGCGGAGACGCTCAGCATCGAAGCGCAGCATATCGCCCATGCCGTTATCAAAGGCGGATGGGGCGCGCTGCTTCGGCCGGTCATCCTCGCTGGCATCGGCAGGGCCAATCGCCTCCAGATCAACGATGCTCTTGTTGCACATGTCGCGGAAATCACCGTTGATGTCATAGACGTAAGCGATACCGCCGGACATGCCGGCGGCGAAATTCCGCCCTGTCGCCCCCAGCACCACCACCACGCCGCCTGTCATGTATTCGCAGCCATGATCACCGCAGCCTTCCGCCACAGTCACCGCGCCGGAATTACGCACGGCAAAACGCTCACCGGCGACACCTTCGAAATACGCCTCGCCAGCAATCGCCCCATACAGAACGGTGTTGCCAACAATGATATTGGCCGCAGGATCACGCGCAAGGCCGGCAGGCGGCTTCACCGCAATGCGCCCGCCAGAAAGCCCCTTGCCGACATAGTCATTCGCATCACCGGTCAATTCCAGCGACACACCACGCGCCAGGAAAGCGCCGAAGCTACCACCTGCCGTGCCCTTGAAGGCAATGCTGATGGTATCTTCCGGCAGCCCCGCATGGCCATAACGCTTCGCCACCTCACCTGACAGCATCGCGCCCGTGGTACGATTGAGGTTGATGATGTTGCGTTCAATCCGCACTGGCTGCTGCTTTTCCAGCGCATCCTTGCTGGCGGCAATCAGATCCATATCCAGGATATGATCCAACCCATGATCCTGGGTTTCGCCATGACGGATCGCGGCGCCTTCCACCAGCTTCGGCTGATAAAGGATGCGGGAAAGATCAACGCCCTTCGCTTTCCAATGGTCAATTGCGGGGCGCATATTCAGCCGATCCACGCGACCCACCATCTCATCCACCGTGCGGAAGCCAAGCTGAGCCATCAATTCCCGCATTTCTTCGGCAACGAAGAAGAAGTAATTGATCACGTGTTCCGGCATGCCAGTGAAGCGCGCGCGCAGAGCGGGATCTTGCGTGGCAATGCCAACGGGGCAGGTATTCAAATGGCATTTGCGCATCATGACGCAGCCGGCCGCAATCAGCGGCGCGGTAGCAAAGCCAAATTCATCGGCGCCGAGCAGCGCACCAATCACCACATCGCGCCCAGTGCGCAAGCCGCCATCTACCTGCACGGCAATGCGTCCGCGCAGCCCATTCAGCACCAAAGTCTGTTGGGTCTCGGCCAGCCCAATTTCCCAAGGCGAACCCGCATGGGTCAGTGATGTCAACGGCGATGCACCTGTGCCACCCTCATAGCCTGAGATCGTCACATGATCGGCCCGCGCCTTGGAAACGCCGGCGGCCACGGTGCCGACACCCACTTCAGAGACCAGCTTCACAGAAATCCGCGCGCGCTTATTCACGTTTTTCAGATCATGGATCAGCTGCGCCAGATCTTCGATCGAATAGATATCGTGATGCGGCGGCGGGGAAATCAGCCCCACGCCCGGCGTTGAATGGCGCACACGGGCGATGTTCTTATCCACCTTATGGCCCGGAAGCTGTCCGCCTTCACCAGGCTTCGCCCCTTGCGCCATCTTGATCTGGATATCATCAGCATTGACCAGATATTCCGCCGTCACGCCAAAGCGGCCTGAGGCCACCTGCTTAATGGCGGAACGCATGGAATCGCCATTCGGCAGCGGCTTGAAGCGATCCGCTTCCTCACCACCCTCGCCGGTATTGGAACGCCCGCCGATGCGATTCATGGCAATCGCCAGCGTGGTATGCGCTTCACGGCTGATCGAACCAAAGCTCATCGCGCCCGTGGCGAAGCGCTTGACGATTTCACTCGCCGGTTCAACCTCCTCAAGCGGGATTGCTTGATCGGCGAATTTGAATTCCATCAGCCCGCGAATGGTGAGCAAACGGCGGCTTTGGTCATTGATGGTCTTAGCGAAATCCTTGTAGCGCTCGGCCGAATTGCCACGCACCGCGTGCTGCAGGTTGGAAACGCTCTCGGACGTCCAGGCGTGATCTTCGCCACGCAAGCGCAGCGCGTAATCACCGCCCACATCCAACAAATCGCGATAGATCGGGTTGTCACCAAAGGCCGCCTGATGGCGCTGCACCGCCTCAGCGGCAATTTCGGCAATGCCGGCACCTTCAATGGTGGTGGCGGTACCGGTGAAGTATTTTTCAACGAAATTGGTGGAAAGCCCAACAGCATCGAAGATTTGCGCACCGCAATAGGATTGATAAGTGCTGATGCCCATCTTGGACATCACCTTCATCACGCCCTTGCCGACAGCCTTAATGAAGTTCTTTTGCACTTCATAAGGCTTCAGCTTCATATCCACGCGCTGGCGGATTTGTTCCAGCGTTTCAAAGGCAAGATAGGGGTTCACCGCTTCTGCGCCATAGCCGGCCAGCACGCAGAAATGATGCACCTGCCGCGCCTCACCCGTTTCCACCACAAGCCCGGTGGAAGTCCTGAGGCCCTGGCGGATCAAATGATGATGCACCGCCGCTGTTGCCAATAATGACGGAATCGCGATGCGCTCAGCGGATACCGCACGGTCAGACAGCACCAGGATGTTATGCCCGGCCAGCACCGCTTCAGTTGCCGCGGAACATAATTTCTCTAAAGCCGGCGCCAGCCCATCCGCGCCATCCTTCGCCGGCCAGATGGCATCCAGCGTTTGGGTGCGGAAGGCATCGCCGGCCAGCGCCTTGATGCCCCTGATCTTCGCCAAATCCTCATTGGTCAGGATCGGCTGCGCCACTTCCAACCGGTAGTGATGCCCGGCCTGACGCCCGAGCAGATTTGGCCGCGGCCCAATCATGGACACCAGCGACATCACCAATTCCTCGCGGATCGGGTCAATCGGTGGATTGGTGACCTGCGCGAAATTCTGCTTGAAGTAATGGAAAAGCAGCTTGGATTTATTGGACAGCACCGCAATGGGCGTATCCGTGCCCATGGACCCAACAGGGTCATCGCCGTCGCGCCCCATGGGCTCCAGGAAGAAATTGAGATCTTCCTGCGTATAGCCAAATGCCTGCTGATCACGCAGCAAGCCCTTGGCATCCTGCGTGCGCTCAATCGGCATTTCCGCCGGCACGCCGGGCAATTCTTCCAGCTTGAACTGCGTGTTCTTCAGCCATTCGGCATAAGGGTGTTCGCTGGCCAGCTTCTGCTTGATTTCGGCATCATCAATGATGCGCCCGGCTTCCAGGTCAATCAGCAGCATGCGGCCTGGCTGCAGGCGCCATTTGTGGCGAATGCTTTCCTCGGGGATTGGCAGCACGCCCACTTCGGATGCCAACACCACCTTGTCGTCATTGGTGATGATATAGCGCGCGGGGCGCAGGCCATTGCGATCCAACGTCGCGCCAATCTGGCGGCCATCGGTGAAGGCAATGGCCGCGGGGCCATCCCAGGGCTCCATCAGCGCGGCATGATATTCGTAAAACGCGCGCCGTTCCGGATCCATTAGCGGATTGCCCGCCCAGGCTTCCGGGATCAGCATCATCATCGCATGCGAAAGCGAATAACCGCCCGCGACCAGGATTTCCAATGCATTATCAATGCAGGCGGTATCCGATTGGCCATGCGGTATCAGCGGCCACATCTTATCCAAATCCGGCCCCAACAAGGGTGAGGACATGGAACCACGCCGCGCATACATCCAATTCACATTGCCGCGCACGGTGTTGATTTCACCATTATGCGCCAGGAAGCGATAAGGATGCGCCAGCTTCCAGGATGGGAAGGTATTGGTTGAAAAACGCTGATGCACCAAAGCCAGCGCGCTTTCCGTCAGCGGGTTGCGCAGATCATCATAGAAGCTACCAACCTGCCCCGCGAGCAACAGGCCCTTATAGACTACCGTGCGCGTGGAGAAGGACGGCATGTACAAATCAGCATCCGTCGGCAGCCCCTTGGCCGCGGCCAATTCACGGA
>CAIMVB010000245.1 GCA_903844785.1 uncultured Rhodospirillales bacterium
AATGGCGCCGGCCTGGCCGGAACCCTTCACGCCAAGCGGATTGGAAGCCGTGGGCGTGCCTTCCAAAACAACTTCAATCGGTGGCAGATCATCCGCGCGCGGCAGCGCATAATCCATCAAAGAGCCAGTCAGTAATTGGCCCGATGAGGGATCATAGATGATGTCTTCCAGCAGGGCCTGGCCAATGCCTTGTACAATGCCTCCTTGCACCTGGCCTTCTGTCAGGCGTGGGTTCACCAAACGCCCGTAATCATCCACCGCGACATAGCGCGTGAGGCGCAGATGGCCGGTATCGGGGTCAATCTCCACCTCGGCGGCTTGGCAGCCATTGGGGAAGGTGACCAGATCGGATGTATTATGGCCAGAAGCGAAAAGCCCTGGTGTCATACCTTCCGGCAGGCTGGCGGCATCTTCCGCTGCGCGGGCGAGTTCTGCGATGGTGATGAAGCGATCATCATCCGGTAGGGCGAAGCGCCCTTCAGCGAAGGAAAGCGCGGCCGGGTCAGCCTGCAGCAAATGCGCGGCGATCAAGCGCGCTTTCTCCATCAGCGCGTCCAAGGCCAGCACAAGCGCGCCACCGCCCAAATGCAGCGAACGCGCACCGCCATGGCCATTGCCATTGGGCAGCAATTGCGTATCGGCCTGTAGGATGCGGATATCGGCGGGCGTCATGCCAAGCCTATCCGCGACAATTTGCGCATAGCTGGTTTCATGGCCTTGGCCATTGCTTTGCGTCCCAATGGCAGCGGTGGCGTGGCCCGATGTATCCACGGCAACTGAAGCCCATTCACCCGGCGCACCGCGTGCGGTTTCCAGAAAACAGGCAATGCCGCGGCCCAGTAGCATCCCGCGCTGCGCCGCTGCCGCCCGCCGTGCGGCAAAGCCAGCAGCATCTGAAGCCTTGTCCAAAACGGCAAGATTGGCGGCAAAGCGCCCGCCATCAACCGCCATGCCCATGGCCGTGCGATGCGGCGCATTGGGCAGCATATTCATGGCACGCAGTGCAGATGGATCGCGGCCCAAAACGCGCGCTGAGTCATCCACCAGGCGTTCGATGATGTAATTCGCTTCAGGCTTGCCAGCACCGCGATAAGCATCCACGGGCAGGCTATTGGTGAAAGCGCCGCGTACTTCCAGATGCATGGCAGGTATGGCGTAAACGCCGCCCATGGCTGTGGAAAAGGCATTGGTTGGGCAATGCGGCCCAACAGCGGAAAGATAGGCGCCCATATCCGCAACGCTGCTAATTTCCAGCGCCAAGAAGCGCCCTGCCTTATCCAGCGCCAGCCGCGCCTTGGCGCGCAGATCGCGGCCATGCACGGCGGCGGCGAATTCCTCACTCGGCTCTGCCTGCCAGTAAATTGCACGGCCGAGCTTACGCGCTGCCCAAAGCGCCAAGACATATTCGGGAAATAGGAAATTCTTGGCGCCAAAACCGCCGCCCACATCGGGGCAAACGAGATGAAAGGCTTCTTCCGGCAAGCGAAATACAGTCGCAAGCTGCCGGCGAATGCCATGCACGCCCATGCCAGTGAAAATCAGCTCAAACCGCCCACCATCAAACTGTGCGAGCGCGGCACGCGGTTCAATCGGCGCGGCATGCACACGATTATTGAAAAGATCTGCACTGATGATGTGGTCCGCTTGTGCGAAAGCCGCATCGGTTGCGGCGCGATCACCTTTCAGAAAACGAAAGGCTTCATTGCCAGGTGCCTCAGGCCAGATCTGCGCTGCATCAGCAGCAAGCGCGCTGGCGCCATCGATCATGGCGGGCAGGGCGTCATAGCTGACCTCAATCGCCTCAGCCCCATCACGCGCAGCTGCGGCGCTGGTGGCGATTACAAGGGCCACTGCTTCGCCCAAATGCCGCACGCGATTGCTGGCAAGAACTGGGCGCGGTGGCACAATCATGGGTGAGACACTGGCAAGCACCGCGGTGCAGGGCAGCGGCGCCAGATCATCTGCAGCCAGATCGGCAGCGGTAAAAATGCCGACTACGCCGGGCATCGTGCGCGCTACTTCCGTATTGATGGCGCCCAAATCTGCATGCGCATGGGGGGAACGCAACACTACGGCATGCAGCGCATCCGCCGGCAGCAAGTCAGCCACATAGCGGCCCTTGCCGGTCAGAAACCGGGCATCTTCCAGCCTAGCGATGGACTTCCCGCTATACATCAAGCGCCTTTGCTCAAGCGCTTCGCAACGAATTCAAGCCTGTCTTGGCCCCAGAAAATATCTTCACCAATCACATAAGAAGGCGCGCCGAATACGCCGCGTTCCAGCGCGGCAGCGGTATCGGCCTTGCGCTGTTCCAGCCAGCGCGGGTCTTCAGCCAAGCGCAGCAGCGCATCCGCATCTAAGCCACAATCACGCATCAGCGCGGCTAGTGTGGCGGCATCACCCGTATCCTGGTCTTCCTGCCACAGCGCCTTCAGGATGCGATGCGCCAAGCGGATGGCTGGCGCATGGCCCTGGGTTTCGCGCAGCGCAATCACCGCTGCCGCGCCCGGCAATTCATTCGCCGGAAAATATTTGGGCTGAAGCTTGATGGGAATGCTGAGTGCATCGCGCCAGCGCTGCAATTCCTGCATGCGATAGGCTTGGCGTTGTGGCGAGCGCTTCGGCAAGGGTAGGCCACCCGAGCCCGCGAAAATGGTGCCGAAATCCACCGGCCAAATGCGAAGCTCCGCCCCATGCTGCGCGGCCAGGGCTTCGATGCGTGCCGCACCCAGATGGGTCCAGGGGGAATTGAGCGAAACGTAATAGTCAATCAGCACGGCCATGATCTTTCTTTAAGCAATAATAGGGCAGGCGGTTGCGGCGCGCACTTCTTCCAGTGTCACGCCAGGGGCCAGGTCTCGTAAAGCGAAGCCTTCGCCCATCGGCGCAAACAGGCCGAGATCCGTCACCACCAAAGTTACCACACCAGCGGCAGTAATCGGCAGGCTGCAGCGCGGCAGCAATCGGGAAGCCCCATCACGCGTACGATGTTCAAGCATGATGAAAACGCGCTGGGCGCAGGCGGCAAGGTCCATGGCGCCGCCAATGCCGCCGCCCTTGGCACCTTTCAGCTTCCAATTCGCGAAATCACCATTGGCCGACACTTCATAGGCGCCCATCACGGTCACATCCATCCGCCCGCCACGGATCAAGGCGAAGCTATCGGCGTGATGGACAATGGATGCGCCGGGATTGAGCACAACATTCTGCCCGCCGGCATTCACTAGGTTCAAATCCTCGGTCCCTGGCGCGCAGACTGCGCCATAGCCGATCACGCCATTTTCGGCGTGGAAGATGATGTCGCGATCACCCATGGGCACATCGGCAATCATCGTCGGCATACCAACACCCAGATTGACCACCCAGCCATCCTGGAATTCCTGCACCAGCCTTTCGGCCATTTGCATGCGTGTCCAGCTCATCGTGCGGCCTCCCGCTTGCGGGTCCATAAGCCCAAGGGGGGTGGTGGTACGCGGATCAACCGATGCACCACAAGCCCCGGTGTGTGCACATCATCGGCGTCTATCGCGCCGGGGGGTAGAATATCTTCTTCCACTTCCACAATAGTGGTCTTGGCGGCCATGGCCATCAAAGGGTTGAAATTGCGCTGGCTACGATGAAAGCGGAGATTGCCGGCAGCATCCGCCCGTGCGGCGCGAATGAAGGCGTAATCCACGGGTAGCGCATATTCCAGCAAATAGCGCCTTCCATTGATCTCTCGTGTTTCGCGTCCTTCGGCCAATTCGGTACCGACAGCAGTGGGCGTATAGAAGGCCGGAATGCCCGCGCCAGCAGCGCGTAGCCGCTCTGCCAAAGTGCCTTGCGGGACGATTTCCGCCTCTACCTCTCCGGCTTCATAATATTTGGTGAAAGGGATCACATCGGATGCGCGCGTGGCCGCGGTGAAGGCGCAAATCACCTTCGCGACTTGGCCGTTTTCCACCAGCATGCCGATATCGGGCATGCGCGGCTTATGGGCGCCGCCGGTAGTATTGGCGATGCAGGTCAGGCGCTTCGCGCCGTGCCGAGCCAAGGCAGCAATCAGATTATACGGCGTGCCCGGCCCGGCGAAGCCGCCTATGGCAATCACCGCGCCATCCGGAATATCGGCCACCGCCGTATCGAAATCCGGAAAGGTTTTGTTGCGCGCCATGTCAAACTCCCTGAAGAGGCCAGCTTATGCTTCGCCGAAGTCGCCCCGATGGCAAGGGGGGTGCCTCACGCCTTGCGCGCCCTGGTTTCCGTGACGGCGATATATAGCCCGGCCCCAATGATGATGCCGGCCCCCAGCCAGGTCCATTGGTCCGGCCAAAGCCCGGTAATGGCATAGCCCACCGCAATGGCGCCGATCATTTGCCAATACTGGAAGGGGGCAATAACATTTGCCGCGCCATAGGTCATGGCCTTGGCCACGCACCAATGTCCGCCGGCACCAAGAACCCCAAGCGACAGCAGCCAGAAAACATCCGCCCAATTATGGATGGGCACCCAGAAAAACGGGATGACGCAGCACATGACCAGCGCGCCAAACAACCCACTATACATCACCGATGTTTCGGGCCGATCCAGCCCGGCCACCTGGCGCGTGAGGATCTGATAAATTGCGTAACAAAAGGCGCTGGCCACAATACCAAGTGCGGCGGGCTGAAATACCTCTGACCCTGGACGGATCACTACCAGCACGCCCAGAAAACCCACCGTCACCGCCGCCAGACGCTTCCAGCCGATCTGTTCGCCCAGCATGGGTAGGGCAAGCAGGGTGACGAAAAACGGCGACATGAAGGAAATGGACGAAGCCTTGGCCAGTGGCACATCCTTCACCGAGAAAAAGAAGAAGGTGGTGGAGGCAAGCAGCAATAGGGAACGTGAGATTTGAATCCCAGGTTTGCGGCTTTGCAGCACGGTGACGCCATAGCGTGGCACAATCAACGCCAGCACAATCAGCAAATGCCCTGTGGTGCGCGCCCAAATGATCTGTTCTGAGGGGTAGGTGCGGCTCAAGACCTGCACGATACCGTTCATAATGGGAAACAGCGTACAGGCCGCACACATGAAGAAAATGCCAAGCAGCAGCGAGGACTGACGCGGTGGCACCGCGGTATTGGTCATAAGATTGGAAATCCCCCGCATGGTGGCGGCCTGGTGGGAGGATAGGGCATATGGCGCTTCTGTCGACTCATTTCGCGCCTTGATGGGCCAATATTTCCTGCCGGGCGGCTTAATGCCGCCCGAGAATCTCCCGATTATGCTGCCCCAGTCGCGGCGCTGGCCGAGGGGAAACTGGCCGGCGCCGATTGAAGGAAATGGGTAAGCCCACCACGCGCGGCCCGCCTTCCGGCAGGTTTTGCATCATGTTGATGGCGGTGAATTGTTCGCTTGCAACGAGTTCGCCGATGTCATTCACCGGCCCGCTCGGCACGCCGGCGGCTTCCAATGCGGCCAGCCAATGATCGCGCGGCTTTTGGCGGAGCGCTTCGGCGATCATCGGCAAAAGCGCTGCCTTGTTCCGTACGCGCGCCGGGCCGGTCGCAAAGCGCGGGTCATTCGCCCATTCCGGATGGCCCAAAACCTTCGCGCAGCGCGCCCAAAGCCGGTCATTCCCGGCAGCGAGGCAAAGCGGCCGATCGGCGGTATCAAACACTTGATAGGGCACAATCACGGCGCCGCCCGTGCCGTGGCGCTTGGGGATTTCACCACTTGCCACATGATTATTGACATGGCCTTCCACCCAATGCACCGCGCTTTCAAGCAGCGATGTATCCACCAGGCACCCCTGGCCGGTGCGATCCCGTTGGCGCAGCGCGGCCAGCGCACCAATCACGCAGAACATGCCTGTTGCCTTGTCATTAATGGAAGCACCGCAAAACGTGGGGGGGTCTTCCGGTCGGCCGGTGACAGACATCATCCCGCCATAGGCTTGTAACAGAGGGTCAAAACCAGGGTTCAGCCGCATCGGGCCTTCATAGCCAAAGGCCCAGATGGAACAATAAACCAAGCGCGGATGGCGCCTCAGCATGGCTTCCGGGCCGATGCCGATTTCATCCACCACGCCGGGGCGCAGATTTTGGATCAGCACATCGGCTGTTTCCACTAGCTTGTGTAGCGCCTCAACATCTTCCGGCTTTTTCAGATCAAGCGTGATGGAACGCTTATTGCGATTTTGCCCATGAAAATACAGCGAAGTCTCTCCATCCGGCCCGAAGGGAGGGCCCCAGGCGCGTGCATCATCGCCGCCATCAGGCTTTTCTACCTTGATCACATCGGCGCCCATATCAGCCAAAATCACACCGGCCAAAGGGCCAGCCAGTGCCTGCCCAACTTCAATCACGCGCATGCCGTGTAGCGGCAATTCCATTGTTGTTTCCTCCAGGTTTTTGGAAGCGCTTCTACAGCATTGCTTCCAGCGGTGGGCGGCCACGAATGAAATCCGATGCCTTTTCCGCGATCATCATGGTGGTGGCGTAAGTATTGGCCGAAGTCATATTCGGCATCACGGAAGCATCCACCACGCGCAAGCCTTCCAGCCCATGCACCCGCAGCCTGTCATCCACCACGGCGGTCGGGTCCGTATTGGGCCCCATGCGCGCGGTGCCAATCAAATGATAGGTTGTGGAACCATTACGCCGCGCGAAATCCAGTAATTCATCATCGGATTCTACATGTGGGCCGGGCAGGGTTTCGTCTGACAGAAAGGGCTTCAATTCCGGCGCATGCAGTAAGCGCCGGATCAGGCGAATACCGCCCAGATGCACCCGCCGATCCATCGGGTCTGCCAGGTAATTCGGCTGGATTTCAGGATCATCAAAAACATCGGCGGACTTCGCGCGCACCCAGCCGATGCTTTCCGGCCGATGCTGCCAGGCGCCAGCCGTCACCCCCGGATAATCATCCAGCACATAGACCTTGCCTTCCGCATAGGAACCCGGCGTGAAGACGCATTGCAGATCTGGCTGATCCAGCCCTTCAAAGGATTTCCAGAAAACATAGACATGCGATGGCACGGTGGCGAGGATGGAAGGCCGACCCATGGCCCAACGCGCCACTTGCCCCGCCAACTTCACGCCGCGCGCCAATTCATTCAGCGTCGTGACACCAGGCTTGGCGCGCATGACAACACGCGTGGCGTAATGGTCGCGGAAATTCTCACCCACGCCACGCAAATCATGCAGCACTGGCACGCCAAGCTTTTGCAAAAGCCAGCCGGGGCCAATGCCGGAAACCTGCAACAACCGCGCAGTATTCGCGGTGCCGGCAGAGATGATCACTTCGCGGCGCGCACGCACTTCACGCGGCACGCCGCCGCGCTGGTTCAAATAACGCACACCAACCGCGCGCTTGCCTTCCAGAATAATGCCGCAGGCGCGGGCATTGGTGCGTACATCCAAGGTTTTCCGTGCCATTGCCGGATGCAGAAAACCGCGCGCGGCGGAGATGCGCCGGCCACGATGAATGGCGCGTTGGAAATAGCCAACGCCAGCCTGATTCCCGTTATTGTAATCGGGGTTGCGCGGAATACCGGCGGCAACGCAGCCAGAAATAAAGGCTTCCGATACGGGATTGAACCAATCCATATCGGTGACAGGCACGCCGCCATCGCGGCCGCGGCGTTCCTCGCCAAAGCCAAGGCGCTTTTCGCTGCGCTTGTAATAGGGCAGGCAATCCGCATAGCCCCAGCCGCGATTGCCGCGCTGCGCCCAGCTATCCTGATCGCCTGGCTGGCCGCGATTATAGATCATGCCATTGATCGAAGAACCACCGCCCAGCGTGCGGCCCTGCACGGTCTTCACGCGACGCCCGGCGGTGTTTTCCGTGGGTTCGGTGCTGAATTGCCAAGTGATGTCGGGGTTCACCAAAGCCTTGATGAAACCAGCGGGGATGTGAATGAAGGGGTTGGTATCGGGCGGCCCGGCTTCCAGCACGCAAACCGTGGTCTCTGGGTCTTCCGTGAGCCGCGCAGCAAGGATCGATCCCGCCGCCCCGGCACCGACAATGACATAATCGAAGGTATCGGCTTCAGCTGCGGCCATACCTGTCTCCTCCTGCTTTTCAGGAAGAAGCCTAGCAAGCTTTGGGGGCGATGCCAGCCCAAGACAGGCGGGCCATTTTGGCTCATGATGCCGGGGAAGCTTTGGGGAGAAGCGCCGCATGACCAAGCCAGCAGATTTCATTGCCCCGCCGCGCCGTACCGGTTGGATTGAAAGGCCGGATGCGCGCATCCGCTATGAAATTACCGGAGAAGGCCCGGCCATTGTTTTCGCGCATGGGCTTGGCGGGAATCTGATGTCCTGGTGGCAGCAGGTCGCGCATTTCGCGCCGCGCTATACTTGCGTTGCCTTTTCGCATCGTGGCTTTTTCCCCTCCACCGCGCCGGCGGAAGGGCCGGATCCCGCCGCCTATGCCGGTGATCTAGCCGCGCTGGTGGATGAGCTCGGCCTTGGTGATATCCGCATCATTTGCCAATCCATGGGCGGCTGGACCGGGGTGGAATATGCGCTGCTGCGCCCAGGCCGCGTGAAGGCGCTGGTGCTGGGCGCCACCACCGGCTCGCTCGATCCGCACCAGATGCGCGATCCGGAACGATCGAGGTTAAAGACCTGGCAGGAAGAAAGTGCTGCAGCACGTGAGGCGGGGGCGAAGCGCAACATCAACCCGGCAGCTGGCGCGCGCATGGCGGCGGAACAGCCCGCACTTTATCACCTCTATAACCATGTCTATGGGCTGACGGGCGGTTTTGATCGGGAAGCGGTACGCGCGCGCTTGCAAGCAGGGCGCAACCGCGCGCCGGAATCCTTCGCCGCCGCGAATTGCCCTTTGCTGTTCATCCCAAGCGAGGAAGATATTGTGCTGCCACCCTTCGCCGCGCGCGCCATGGCCAGCGCCATTCCGGGCGCGCGATATGCCGTGCTGCACAAGGCCGGCCATTCCGGCCATTTCGAACGCGCGGCAGCCTTCAACGCCTTGGTGGATGCTTTCTTTGAGGAGATCGGCGCATGAACGCCATGACATTGAGCATTTGCGTGGATGATTACCCGCATACCAAGGCTTTGCACCGTGGCGAGACGGCGAGTGACGCGCTGAACCTTGCTATGCAGGTGGTGAAGCCCATCAGCAAGGCCTTCGCCCCCATGGTGCGCGAAGGGCGTTTTGACATCAGCGAAATGGCAATCGCGACCTTCCTGATGGCCAAAGCCGCCGGGCGCGATTTGGTGCTGCTGCCACTGGTGGTCGCGGAACGCTTTCAGGAAACGGCGATGTTCTGCCGTGCGGGCAGGGGCATCAATAGCCCCGCCGATTTGGCCGGCAAGCGCGTCGGCGTGCGCGCCTATAGCCAAACTACCGGTATGTGGATCAGGGGTGTTTTGCAGGAAAGCTTTGGGCTCCGCGCAGATGCCATGCAGTGGGTAACATTTGAAGACGCGCATGAACCAAGCTTCCGCGACCCGTCCTGGGTGCGGCGCGCCACGGGCAGTGAAACGCTGAATGGCATGTTCGACAGCGGCGCGCTTGACGCCGCGATTATGGGTTTTGAACTGCCGGCAGGTGATGATGTGCGCACGGTTTTCCCAGACCCCGCGGCGGCGGGTGTAGCCTTTCAGGCGCGCTATGGCTTCAAGCCCGTAAACCATCTGGTGGTGATTAAGGGCGCCCATGCGCGCGATTCTGCGCTGGTGGCGGAAGTGCTGCGCCAATTCAACGCCGCCGGCACCAAGCCGCGCAGCCGTGCCGCGTTGAATCCCGCACTGACATTGGCATCACGCTGGTGCGCCGATCAGGGGCTGATGGCGCGCCCGCTCAGCCTAGATGAAATCTGGGCGGGTTTGCCGGAGGCAGTGGGGTAGAGAAGGCTAAGCAGCCTTCGCCCCGCGTACCAGGCGCCCTGGCAGCGCGCCTGTTGCTTCCCCTTCACGATACACCGGCGTACCGGCGACGATGGTGGCGACATAGCCATCAGCCTTCTGGATCAGGCGCTTGCCGCCGGCGGGCAGATCGTAATGCATCTTGGGCATCTCCAACCCCAGCCTGCCGAAATCAATCACGTTGATATCGGCCTTCTTGCCCACCGCCAGCACGCCACGATCCTTGAGGCCGAGCGCGTGGGCGTTATCACGAGAGATGCGCTTCACCACAAATTCCAGCGGCAGGCGTGGCCCGCGCGCACGGTCCCGCGCCCAATGCACCAGCATATGAGTCATGCAGGAAGCATCACAGATATAGCCGACATGCGCGCCGCCATCGCCAAGCCCCATCAGGGTGTGCGGATGCGTCACCATATTGCGGATGGCGGTCAGGTCTCCATCGGCGTAGTTCAGAATGGGGCGATTCAGAATGGCGCGGCCATCCTGCTCCAGCATCAAATCATAGCAAAGCGCCGCCGGGTCCATGCTGCGCGCAGCCGCCATGGCGGCCACTGATTTTTCGGGCGGAGGCTCATAATCTGGCGGATCACCCAGCGGGAAGATTTTTTCCCAGTTATTCAAACGCACCTTCAGCGCCGGGTCTTCCGTGGGTTCCGCAATGATGCGCGCGCGCAAAGCGGGGTCACGCAAAGCGGCGATGCGCTGTTCAAAAGGAAGATGCGCAATCGCCTGATAGGAAGCGCGCATGAGGAAGGGATGCTGCGAAAGCTCAAAGCCGAACATCAGGCCAACAGGCCGGCCCATCACCTGCCCATACATCGGCACACCCGCTTCATGTGCGGATTCCACCTTATCCAGCAACCAGCGCCACAGCCCCGGCTTGGATTCCCGTTGCAGGAGAGAGAATGTCATGGGCCGCCCGGAAGCCGCCGCGATACGTTGCAGCCTGGCAAATTCATCTTCCGGATCGTCAAAATCCGAAATCACCTGCATCCAGCCGGAACCTTGCGCGCGAATGGCGCGCGCGATGGTTTCCAGTTCTTCCTCAGGCGTGCCGAGGGTTGGAATATGCCGCCCATCCAGCGTGCGATGCGCAATGGCGCGCGATGTCGAAAAGCCAAGTGCGCCGGCGGCCAAGCCTTCTGCCGTCAGCCGCGCCATTTCCGCGCATTGTTCCGGTGTGGCCACCGCATGGGCTTCGGCCGCTTCGCCCATGACATGCACGCGCAAGGGCGCATGCGTGACCATGGCGGCGACATCCATGTCATAGGGCCGCGCATCCAGCGCGTCCATGTATTCGGGGAAGCTTTCCCAATTCCAAGGCAGGCCTTCGGTCAGCACAACTTCCGGCAAATCCTCAACGCCTTCCATCAGCTTCACCAGCATATCGCGCCGTTCGGGCCGGCAAGGCGCAAAACCAACACCGCAATTGCCAAGCAGCGCGGTGGTCACGCCATTGATCGAAGAAGAAAGCAGCCGGCTGCTCCAGGTGGCCTGCGCATCATAATGCGTGTGGATATCCACAAAGCCGGGCGTCACGATCAACCCCTTGGCGTCAATCTCCTCCGCCGCGCGGGCCGAGATTTTGCCAATCTCGAGAATGCGGCCATCGCCAATGGCGATATCGGCTTCATAAGGGGCCGCGCCAGTGCCATCCACCAGCGTGCCGCCACGAATGATCAGGCTTGCTTCGCGTGCCATGGCCGTTCCCTTCAGGTTTTCAGAATGATTTTGCCAAGATGCGCATTGGCTTTCATATGCGCCAAGGCTTCAACCGCTTCATCAAGCGCGAAGACGCGGTCAATCGGCAGGTGGAACACGCCTTCATCCACGCCCTTGCGCAAATCCCGCCGGGCCACGCGTTCTTCTTCGCGGATTTCGGCCACACTGCGCGTGCGATGCGTGACACCGATATAGGCGATGCGGCGCGTCGCGTGCAGATCAAAATCGAAATCGCCATGCATGCCGCCCAACCGCCCAACATTCACAATGCGGCCCAGAATGGCCGTGGCGCGCATGGCGGCATTGATGGTGCCGCCTGAGACCTGGTCAATCACCACCTCAACACCGCGCCCATTGGTCAACGCCAGCACCTGATCCGCCCAATCCGCATCATTGGTATTCACCGCATGATCAGCGCCGAATTCCTTCAACTTGCCGCGCCGTTCAGCGTGGGTTGAGGTGCCAATCACCATGCCCGCGCCCATGTATTTCGCAATCTGCATGCCCATCAGCCCAACACCGCTGGAAGCACCCAAAATCAGCACGGCTTCGCCCTTCGCAAGGCGCCCATTGGAAATCAGCGCATCATGCATGGTGGCAAGCGCTATCGGCAAAGTCGCCGCTTCTTCCCAGGACATATTCCGATCCGGCACGGGCTGCACGCGACCCATATCGGCAACAGCATATTCGGCATAACCGCCGGAACCCGCGCACATCACGCGATCACCGGGCTTGATGCCAACCACGCCCGCGCCAACCGCCGCGACTTCCCCGGCAAATTCAAGGCCCAGGATGGTGCCAGCACCGCCCATGCGCCCATGTGCATGCCCTGCCGCCACGCCAAGATCAGCGCGGTTCAGCCCCGCCGCACGCACCCGTACCAGCACTTGTTCGGGCCCGGGCACCGGGCGCGGCGCCTGCTGCACCTTCACGCCTTCAGCGGTAACCACCGCCGCCTTCATTGTTTCGGTCATGATACTATCCCCTTGCGCCTGTCAGGCCTTGAATCCGAATGATGCCATCAGGCACCGCTTGCAAACCTTGTATCGCCGCACCAACACCATGCAAGACGCGCGGATGCCACAAATAGATATACGGGCGATCTGCCAGATAAATCCGCGCCGCGGCATCATAGGCTGCTACCCGCGCCGCCGGGTCAACATTCTGCCGCGCTGAATTCAAGGCCGTGTCAAGCGCGGGGTTGCAATAGCGCCCGCCATTCAGCGCCTGACCGCAGGCGTTGAAGTTATACAGGTTCTGGTCCAGATCCACGCGGCCTGACCATTGAATGATCAGCGACTCAAATTCTCCCGATGTCCATTGGCGGAGTAGGGTCGCGGTTTCAATCACCTGCAATTCAATATCAATGCCCGCTTCGCGCGCCATGGCCTGGATCACCTCCGCGGCTTGCAGATAATCGGTTGTGTTTGGGACGGATAACTTCATCCGTACCCGATCATGCCCCGCTTCACGCAGCAGGGCGCGGGCGCGCGCCACATCACGCGGCGGGATGGGCTGGCTATTGGCATAGAAGGGATGGCCGGGCGGCACGGATTGATTGCCCGGAATCCACAAACCTTCAAAGGCAACATTCACCAGCGCCTGGCGATCTATGGCGCGTTCCAGGGCTTCCCGCACCCGCGCATCGCGCCCAAGCGGCGTATTGGCTGCCGGCCCATGTGCCACATTGATCGCGATATAAAAGGAAGCGAGTGATGGCGCTTCCACCAACCTTGTGCGCCGGTCAGCGCGAATATCGGCCACATCGGAAGGGCTGATGCGTTCCACCACATCCAGCGCGCCAGCGCGCAAATTCGCCATGCGGATCGTGGCATCGGTAATCGGGCGATAGGTCACGCGCTGCGCGTGAATGGCGGAAGCATTCCAATATTCATTGAAGCGCTCAAGCTCGATCCTATCCTGCGCCACGCGGCGCGTCAGGCGGAAGGGGCCGGCGCAGGCGGGCTCTCGCTGGAAATCAGCGCCTAAAACCTGCGCCTGACGGGGCGAGACCAGCATCCCGGCACGATCTGTCAGCGCCGCGAGCAAAGGGGCAAAGGGTTCTGAAAGCCGGATGGTGACTTCCATCGGCCCAGTCGCCGCCACTTCCCGCACCGGGCCCAATTCCGCCTTGCGCGTTGACGCCGGCGTTTCAATATGACGCCGGAGGCCTATCGCCGCCGCTTCGCCATCCAGCGCCGCACCATCATGAAAACGCACGCCGGGGCGCAGCGTCAGCACCAAAGCGCGCCCCTGATCTTCCCAGCGCCAGGCCGTGGCAAGTTGCGGCACGATGTTCAGCTTTTCGTCAATATCTACCAGCTTGTCGCACATGGCAGCGAAAACCTGACGCCCCGCCACGCTGCGAGAAAGTGTGGGGTCCAGCACATCGGGGTCCGACGCGATGCCAATGCGCAAATGCTGCGCGCCCGCAGGCAGGGAAAGCAGCCCCATCAGGGCCATGGCGAAAAGGCGGATCACGGCGTTTGCTCCGGCGTTAATCGCCCTATCTCACCGCCTTCGGCGCACGGACGCAATGGTCAGCGCGGCAGATCGGGGTTCAAGCGCCACAGACTGAAATTGAGCGCCCCGGCAAAGCTGACCCAGGCAAGGTAAGGCACCATGAGCAGCGCGGCGCGCATATCAATCGGCCAGAAGACGATGATGCAGGCCAGGATGGAAAGCCACAGCAGGCAAAGCTCGGCAAAAGCCAAATCCATGCGCCGCATGCCAAAGAAAATGCCGGACCAGGCGGCGTTCAGCACCAATTGCAGCGCGTAAAGCGAAAGTGCCAGGGCTCCACCGGAGAACCCCACGGCTTCCCAGATCAGCCAACCGGCAATGGCAATCATCAGGAACAGCACCGCCCAGGCCGGGGCAAACAGCCAATTTGGCGGGCACCAGCGGGGCCTGGCCAGGGCATCATACCAGGGCCCGGGGGTGAAGACGGCGCCAGAGGCCGCCGCCGCGAAGCAGGCACCCAAAAAGCCAAGAAATCCGCCAAGCGAGGAAAGTTCCATACTCTTTATATAAGCCAAGATTGCGACTTGCCGAGGGGTAGTGGCATGCTGGCCCCAGAAGCAAGGGGAGGGCAGCCATGGCCAATCACGAATCGGATTACGTCATTCTGGGCGGGGGTTCCGCCGGTTGCGTGCTGGCGACCCGGCTTTCGGAAGATCCGGGCACCAGCGTTACCATGCTGGAAGCCGGCCCCTGGGACCGCAACCCCTGGATTCATATCCCCATGGGATTTGCGCGGCTTTATGTGACGAAGAAATTTGACTGGAACTACCAGACCGAAGCGGAAGGGGAACTTGGCGGGCGCAGCGTCTATTGGCCGCGCGGGCGCGTGATTGGCGGTTCGGGCAGCGTTAATGGCTTGGTGTTTTTGCGCGGCAGCCCGCGCGATTATGACCGCTGGTCGCAATCCGGCGCGCGCGGTTGGTCTTACGAAGACTGCCTGCCTTACTTCAAGCGCCTGGAAAGCTTCGCTGGGCCTGATAGTGAATATCGCGGCAAGGATGGCCCGATGCAGATTGGCGAAGTGCCGGAACCATCGCCTGGTTGTCGCGCCTTTGTGGAAGCCTGTGTGAAATTGGGCTTCACGCGCAATCGCGACAATAACGGCGAATGGTTTGAAGGTGTCGCCCCCAATCAATTGAATGTGCATCGCGGGCGGCGCTGGAGCCCGGCTGTGGCTTACCTGCGCCCCGCGCTGAAGCGGCCCAATCTGCGTGTGGAAACTGAACGCCTGGGCCAGCGCATCCTGATCGAAAATGGCCGCGCGGTAGGCGTGGTGGTACGCGGCCCGGCGGGTGAAGAAACCTATCGTGCGCGGCGGGAGGTGATCCTTTCATCGGGTGCCATTGAAAGCCCAAAAATGCTGATGCTGTCCGGCATTGGCGATGCGCAGACGCTGCAGGATATGGGCATTCAGGTGCAGGTGAATGCGCCGGAAGTGGGCAAGAATTTGCAGGACCATTTCATGGTGCGCTTTGCCTACCGCACCAAGCCTTGCGGCACATTAAATGAAATCATGGCGAACCCGATCCGCGCTGCCGGGCTTGGCTTGGAATGGGCGCTGCGCCGCAAGGGGCAAATGGCGGTGGGCGCTTCGGAAGCGAGCCTTTTTGCGCGTGTGCTGCCAGGTTCTGAAGAACCTGAAGTGCAATTCCAATTCGTCAATTTCAGCCTGGGCGGCAATCAGGGCACTTCGGCCAATTCACTTGCGAAGCATCCAGGCTTCACTTTCAATTTCTGCGTCTGTCGGCCTGATAGCCGCGGTGATCTGACGCTGCGTTCACCCAATGTCGCGGATAAGCCGGTGATCCGGGCGAATTATCTGACGGCGCCTTCAGATATCCGTATCATGCTGGAATCCGCCAAGCTTGGGCGGCGCATTGCGGCGACCGAGCCCTTTGCCGGGCTGATCGAAAGTGAACAGTATCCGGGCCCCGCGACGGGTTCTGAAGATGAGATGCTGGATTATATCCGTGGCAATGGCACCACGGTGTATCACCCCTGCGGCACCAATCGCATGGGCGCGGATCAGCGTTCTGTGGTGGATGAGGAATTGCGGGTGCGCGGCGTGCAGGGTTTGCGCGTGGTGGATGCTTCAGTGTTTCCGCTGGTGCCTTCTTCCAATATCCACCCGGCGGTGCTGATGCTGGCCGAACGCGCTTCTGATCTTATTCGTCGCGCGGCGTGAAAGGATTTGTGATGAACCGCTTCAATCCCGGCCGCCGCGCCACGCTGTCAGCCCTGCTGGCAACTCCCTTTCTATCGCTGAAGGTGCAGGCGCAGGGTAGCGATTGGCCCAATCGCCCTGTGCGCGTGGTAGTGCCCTGGCCGCCAGGTGGCGGTGCCGATACCACGGCGCGCATGATCTTCCCGAAGCTTGCGCAAAAGCTGGGCCAACCCTTTGTGATTGAAAATCGCCCCGGCGCTTCGGGCAGTATTGGTGCTGCCGAAGTCGCGCGCTCAGCGCCCGATGGCTATACCCTTTTGCATGATGCGACCCCGCTTGCGATCAATCCCTTCCTGCTGCGCGTTTCCTTCGATGCGCTGGTTGATTTGAAAGCGGTCTTCCTGCCCATGCAGGTGCCGATGCTCCTGGTGATGAACCCGGCGCAGGCGCCGAAATCCTTGGCCGAGGTGATTGCGCTGGCCAAGGCGCGCCCTGGGTCGCTTGATTGGGCGTCTTCCGGTAATGGATCGGCGCAGCATTTGGCGCTGGAATTATTCACGCGCGCTGCCGGCATTACGGTGAACCACGTGCCCTATCGCGGTGGCGGCCCGGCGCTGACTGATGTGGTGGCCGGGCAGGTCGGGTATTTCTTCAGCAATTCGAATGTCTCTCTGCCCTTCGTGCAGGGCGGGCGCGTGCGCGCCGTGGCGCATACCGGGCGCGGACGCATTGCTGCCTTTCCGGATCTGCCTGCCATTGGCGACACACTTCAGGGCTATGAGGCTTATGAGTGGAACTGTATCCTCGCCCCCGCCCGCACACCCACCGCCATCATCGAAAAACTCAATACCGCGTTGAATGAGGTGGTGCAGGACCCGGAAGTGGCCGCGCGCTATACCCAGCTTGCCATGGTGGTACGTCCCAATTCAGTCGCTGAAGCAGATAGTTTTCTGCGCAGCGAAACCGAAAAATGGGGCCGCGTGATCCGGGAAGCGAATATCAAGCTGGAATAGCTGAGTACTACCCCGCCAGGAATTTCTCCGCCGCGCTGGCCAATACCTGGCAGCCCAGCGCCAAATCCTCATCCTTCGTGTCTTCCGCCCAGTGGTGACTGATACCACCAATGGAAGGCACGAAGATCATCGAAGCGGGCATGAGGCGCGCGATATATTGCGCATCATGCCCAGCACCTGACGGCATCTGCTGCCAAAGCCCTGGCGCATGCGCTTCTGCCGCGTGATCAAGTGCGGCCATCATCGCCGGGTCGCAAATGGCGGGCGTTGCGCGGCTCATTTGCGTGAGCGTTGCCGGGCATTTTTCGCGCCGATTGCTTTCCTGCACCAAAGCGCGCAGCCCGGCTTCCATGCGTTCCAGCACGGGCACGGAGACATCACGGAATTGGAACAGCACATCCGCGCTACCGGGGATGATGGAAGGCGCGCCGGGATCAAGGCTGATGCGCCCGGTGGTCCAGGTGCTGCGCGGGCCGCAAATGCGCGGGAATTCCTGATCAATCGCGGCGAGTAGCCGCACGGCGGAAAGCCCGGCATCCTTGCGTTCCGACATGGTGGTGCCGCCGGCATGGTCCTGCTGGCCCTGGAACTGGATGCGCCATTGCCAGATGGCGACAATGCCCGTCACCACACCCACGCGCAGCCCTTGGCTTTCAAGCTGCGTGCCTTGTTCGATATGCATTTCATAGAAACCCTTGTGCCGCCCGGGTTCCAATTGCATGCGCGGCTTGCCCGCCAGGCCCGCTGCCGCGAGCGCATCACGCAAAGGCGTGCCATCATTGCGGCTGCGGCTCCGGTCAATTTCTTCTTCCGTCAATTGGCCAATGATGGACCGACTGCCTAGAAAGCCACCTTCAAAATGCCCTTCCTCATCAGCAAAAGCGGCAACATCCACCGGCAGGCCGGCGCGCGCCAGCGCAACACCAGCCATGACACCAAGCGCGCCATCCAACCAACCCGCGTAATTCTGGCTTTCGATATGGCTGCCCACCAGCAGATGCGGCCCCGAGCCCTTATGGCGGCCATAGACATTGCCAATGCCATCAATGCTGGCTTCCAGCCCGCATTCCCGCAGTTTTTCCATCAGCCAATGGCGGCTTTCCATATCCTGCGGCGAATAGGTTGGCCGATGCACACCAGTTTTATAGGCGCCGATTTTGCGCAATTCATGGAGATCGGCAAGGAAACGCTCTGCATTGATCTGCACCATGGCGGGAACCTTTGGCTAAGAAATTTAACTTCTGATTAATACCAAAAAATTCTTAGCAGCAAAATCGCTCGGAAACCATTCTTGTTAACTATTCCACAACCAGCGATGGGCTTTTCTTAAACTTGTCACAACAAGCGTGATCTTGAGGAACGAAAAATCCATGCAAACCACCCGTCGCGTTGAAATGGCCGAAGCCGCTTTCACCTGCGTCGCGCTGCTGGAATCCAGCAGCGGCGCCGAACTCCATATGCGTGATGCGCATGGCCGGCTGTTTCGCTTACCGTTAAGAGACGCTGACCACCTTAGCCATATCGCGACCCTGGTGGCCTTCAATGGCCCCGGCCGTCCGTCTCGCAGCCGGTTACGGAGCCATTGATCGGCGCAGGCTAAAGCGTCAGCCCGCCATCCACGACAATGGTCTGCCCGGTCACCATCGCGGCACCCGCCAGCAGAAAAACCATCACCTCGGCCAAATCCGCCGTGGTACAACGCCGCTTCAATAGCGCCTTTTCAATGCTGCCGCGGCGCTGTTCTTCGGTCCATTCAATCATCCAGGTGGAATCCACTGCGCCTGGTGCCACGGCATTCACGCGCACTTCCGGCCCTAGCCCGCGTGCGAGATTTTTGGTGAGGCTGACGACGCCTGCCTTGGTTGCGCCATAGGCCATGGAAGATCCGGCGTGATTAAGCCCAGCGATGGAAGCCACACTCACCACCGCGCCACCAGCCGCGCGCAAGGCCGGCGCTGCCGCTTTGCTGCAGCGGAACACACCCAACAGATTCACCTGCAAGACCG
>CAIMVB010000246.1 GCA_903844785.1 uncultured Rhodospirillales bacterium
AATCTGGAAAGCGGTGCCTCGCGAAGCCGCCACAGCATGCAGCCATTCCAGCATCAACCGCGGCGCGGAAATCACCGGGCGGCGCAGGAATACCGCATAGGTCACCTTGGCATCACCAAAGCGGTGCACTACGGCCTTGGTGCGGTTGAAATAGCTATCGGCGCGGGCGGAAATCACCCGATCCGCGACATCCTCCGCCGCCGAGGGGTTGGCTTCCCCCCGGCTGCCCAACACGTTCACTGCGCTGCCTGAGCCGGTGCCGTAAGGCCGGCTACGCGCCGCGCCTTCAATTCCTCGGCGATCAGGAAGGCGAGTTCCAGCGATTGTTCGGCATTGAGCCGCGGATCGCAGGAAGTGGCGTAATTGGCGGCAAGATCGGTTTCAGAAAGCTTATGGGCACCGCCCAGGCATTCCGTGACATTGCTGCCAGTCATTTCCACATGAACGCCGCCGGCGAAGCTACTCTCAGCCTCATGCACGTCAAAAAAGCCGCGCACTTCAGAAATAATGGAATCAAAGGGCCGGGTCTTATAGCCGGCGACGGTGGTGGTATTGCCATGCATGGGATCGCAGAGCCAAACCACATTGCGCCCGGCACGCGTAACGGCACGGACCAGCGGTGCCAGCTTCGCTTCCACCTTATCGGCACCCATACGGGAAATCAGCGTGAGCCGTCCCTTTTCATTGGACGGGTTCAGGATTTCCGTGAGGCGCACCAATTCATCGGCATCCATGCTTGGGCCGACTTTCATGCCGATGGGGTTTTTCACACCCCTCAGGAATTCCACATGGGCGCCTTCCGGCTGGCGTGTGCGATCGCCAATCCACAGGAAATGCGCCGAACAGGCATACCAATCGCCGGAGGTGGAATCGACCCGCGTCATCGCCTGTTCATAAGGCAGCAACAGGCTTTCGTGGCTGGTGTAGAAATCCGTCTCCCGCACTTGTGGCAGGTCTGACATGCCGCAGGCCTGCATGAAGGACAGCGTCTGATCAATGCGGGTCGCGAGGTCCGCGTAACGATCCGCAAGCGGGCTTCTTTCGACAAAACCTAGATTCCAGCGATGCACCTCATGCAAATCGGCATAGCCGCCGGTGGCGAAGGCGCGCAGCAGATTCAGCGTGCCGGCCGATTGCATATAGGCGAATTCCATCCGTGCGGGATCTGGGATCCGCGATGCCGAATCAAAATCCGGGCCATTGATGATATCACCGCGATATGATGGCAGCGTGACGCCATCACGGGTTTCGCTATCGGAAGACCGTGGCTTGGCGAATTGCCCGGCCATGCGGCCAAGCTTCACCACGGGCAGCGCACCGCCAAAGGTCAGCACCACGGCCATTTGCAGCAGCACACGGAAAGTGTCGCGGATAACATTCGCGGTGAAGTCACCAAAGCTTTCCGCGCAATCGCCGCCTTGCAGGACAAAGGCCTGGCCATCACCGGCGCGCGCCAGCCCGGCTTTCAGGCGCCGCGCCTCACCCGCAAAAACCAAGGGGGGAAATCGCGCGATCTTGCCTTCCATCGCGGCCAAAGCCGCCTGGTCGGGATATTCCGGCACTTGCCTGATTGGCATATTACGCCATGAATCCGGGCTCCAGCCCCGCGCAGTCATTTCCGCCTGTCTCCTCATTGCAGGAACGGGCACAATAACCACGGTGCCGCGCTGAGGGGAAGAGCAGCGGGGCGACGGCCTTAGGGCAGAGAAGGATTTCACGGCATGGACAGGCAGCAAAACATCGCGATCCGGATGCAACGGGCAGTCCAGGCTGGGGAAATCCCGGGCATGGTGCTGGCGCTGGGCGACCGGCATGGCAGCAAATGGGAAGCGGGCTTTGGCAACCGCGCCCTGGGCGGTGCTGACGCCATGGCACCGGATAGCGTCTTTTGGATTGCCTCCATGACCAAGGCCATTACCGGCACGGCGGTGATGATGCTGGTGGAAGCGGGCAAGCTTTCCCTGGATACGCCAGCCACCGCCTTGGTGCCGGAAATCAGCGCGCTTGGTGTGCTGGAAGGCTTTGACGAGGCTGGCCAGCCCAAGCTTCGCCCGGCCAAGCGGCCGATCACGCTCAGGCATTTGCTGACGCATACATCCGGCTATGCCTATGACATGTGGAGTGCGGAAATCGCGCGCTTCCGCAAAGTGACTGGCACGCCGGCGGTTGGCACATGCCGCAATGCCGCGCTGGCTTTGCCCCTGCTGTTTGATCCAGGCGAGGATTGGACCTACGGCATTGGTATAGATTGGGCCGGCAAAATGATTGAAGCCGCCACGGGCGAAAAGCTGGGCGCGCATTTGCAGCGCGTGATTTTTGAACCACTCGGCATGGTGGATACTTCCTTCAAGCTGCGCCCCGATCAAAGGGCGCGGCTTGTTGCCATGCATGGGCGCGGCGCTGATGGCGCGCTTTCCGTCATACCCTTCGAAGTGCCACAGGAGCCTGAGTTCGAGACCGGTGGCGGCGGGCTTTACGGCACGGCGCGGGATTACCTGACCTTCGCGCGCATGATCCTGAATGGCGGGCGGCATGGCGATATCCGCCTGCTGAAGCCGGAAACCGTGGCGGAGATGGCGCGCGACCAGATCGCGCCGCTTTCCGTGCGCCCAATGATTGCTGCCGTGCCGACAGCAACGCGGGATGCGGATTTCTTCCCCGGCATGGCGAATGGCTGGGGGCTGACCTTTTTGGTCAATCGCAAGCCATCGCCGCAAGGCCGTTCAGCGGGGGGCCTCGCCTGGGCCGGGCTTGGCAATACCTTCTATTGGATTGACCATGGCCGCGGCACGGCAGGGATTTTTTTGAGCCAAATCCTGCCGTTTTTTGACCCGCACGCCATTGCACTGTTCCGCGATTTCGAAAGCCTCGTGAATGGCGTTTGACACGGTTGCCTAAAACACCACCACCGATCGGATCGACTTGCCTTGATGCATCAAATCGAAGGCGTCGTTGATTTTCTCAAGCGGCATGGTGTGGGTGATCAGATCGTCAATATTGATCTTACCTTCCATGTACCAATCAACAATCTTCGGCACATCGGTGCGCCCGCGCGCGCCGCCAAAAGCGGAACCTTTCCAGACGCGGCCGGTGACCAATTGGAAGGGCCGCGTAGCGATTTCAGCGCCTGAGGGGGCGACGCCGATGATGATACTCTCCCCCCAGCCGCGATGGCAGCATTCCAGCGCTTGGCGCATCACCGCGACATTGCCGGTGCAATCAAAGGAGAAATCGGCGCCACCTCCCGTGAGGTCCGTGATGGCCTGCACCACCTTATCGGTGCCGATCTCATTCGGGTTGATGAAATGCGTCATGCCGAATTTACGCGCCATGGCTTGCTTGGCGGGGTTGATGTCAACGCCGATGATCTTATCGGCGCCCACCATACGCGCGCCTTGGATGACATTCAGCCCAATGCCGCCCAGGCCGAATACCGCGACATTGGCGCCGGGCCAGACCTTGGCGGTATAGATCACGGCACCAATGCCGGTGGTGACTCCGCAGCCAATATAACAAATCTTATCAAAGGGCGCGTCTTCCCGCACCTTCGCCACGGCGATTTCCGGCAGCACAGTGAAATTCGAAAAAGTGCTGCACCCCATGTAATGGAACACCGGCTTGCCGGGCGCCGCACCTTCACAACTGAAGCGGCTGGTGCCATCGGGCATCACGCCCTTGCCCTGGGTGCCGCGGATGGAGGTGCACAGATTGCTCCGCTGGCTCAGGCAGGTTTTGCAGGCGCGGCATTCCGGCGTGTAGAGCGGGATGACATGATCGCCCGGCTTCACACTGGTCACACCTGCGCCGATTTCACGCACAATGCCCGCCCCTTCATGGCCGAGGATGGCGGGGAAAAGCCCCTCAGAATCCAGCCCATCCAAGGTATAGGCATCCGTGTGGCAGACCCCTGTCGCCATGATTTCGACCAGAACTTCCCCAGGCTTGGGGCCGGCCAAATCCACCGTTTCGATGGTAAGGGGTTTTTTGGCTTCCCAAGCCACTGCAGCGCGCGTCTTCATTCCCTGACCCTTTCAGGATTTTAATTTTTTAATATTGCCCGGCCAATGGGCCGTCGTGAAGCCATGACCAATGGGCGCTTCAGCCCGCCACCGCACCGGCCGCACGCCCTGAAGGCTTATCGCGCTCCGCCGGCAGCAAGAGCGCGGCCAGCACCATGGTCGCGGCCAAAAGCGTCAAAATGCTGAATAGAAAGGCCGCACCGCTCGCCCCTTCCCCATAAGCGTAAGACACCAGATTAATTCCAAGCGGCGCAGCGGCAAAGCCAATGGCAAATTTCAGCCCGAAGGCCAGGCCGCGCCGCCGCCCCGATGAATAACGGGCGAGCAGCAAATTTTCGACCGGGGCCGTCATATCGAAGGTGAGACCAATCAGCATGGCCACCAGCAGCATCGCAGGCCCATCGAACACTGCCGCCACCGCGAAGGGCAGCAGCTTCAGAACGAAGGTGCCGACATAAAGCCATTTGAACGGCAGCCGATCAGCCAAACGGCCGCCAACCACCTGCCCGATGCTGCCAGACAGCATGATGGCCCCCACCACCAAGCCCAGGCTGCCGGCTTCACTGGCATCCAAGGCCAAAGAGTCGCTCAGCCATTTCGGCAGCGCCGTGGTATAAGCCGCATAGGCAATGGCACCGAGCGTGAAAGTGACTGTCAGCACCGCCAGAACCGCGAAGGGGGCACGCATTTCGGATGCGCCACCGGCTTTATCGCCCACCTTGGCGCCACCAGGCGCAGCGCCAATATCAATTTTGCCCAGGAAAATAGTGGCCATCAGCAAAAGCCCGGCCAAAACCGTCACAGCCCCTGGCAGGATCATCGCCAAACGCCAGCCGCCAAGCTCGGTCAGCCCGCCCGCAATCACAGCGGCCAATGCCACGCCGATGCTGCCGGCAATGCCCAAGACCCCCATGATACGCCCACGCCGGTCAGCAGGGGCCGTCATGGAAACCCAGGCCATGCCCACGGGGTGATAGATGGCGCCAAAAATACCCAAAGCGGCCAAGGCCATGGCCATGCCCGATGCATCGGCCACCAAACCCGCCCCCATGGCGGATGCCCCAAGGCCCAGAAAAAACACCGCCATCATGCGCGCTTGGCTAAAGCGATCCGCAAGCCAGCCCGCCAGCGGCGCGCCAAGCCCAATCATCGCCGCGCCCAGCGTCCAAAGCGCGATAATCTCCGCATAGGGTTTTTCCCAAACCCGCTCCAGCACAATGGCGAGGGTCAGAAATAGCCCAGTCAGCACATGATGCAGAAAATGTCCCAGCGAGGCGAAGATAACCACCAGACGTGCCTGAGGGCTGAGCGCACCCATCCTATGCGCCCACGACGCGGGTGCGGGTGCGCAGCGTGACGAATTCCTCCGCCGCCGTTGGATGAACACCAATGGTGCGATCAAAATCCTGCTTGGTCGCGCCCATCACCACGGCAATGCCGATACCCTGCATCATCTCCCCGGCGTCTTCGCCGATCATATGCGCGCCGAGGATTTTTTGCGTGCGCTGACAGACAACAAGCTTCATGAGCGTCTTGCGGCCTTCGCGCTTGCTGATGGTGTGGCGCATGGGGGTGAAGCGCGTGACATAGATATCGGCCGGGCCGCGCTTGGCGGCTTCTTCTTCTGTGATGCCCACAGTTCCGATGGGTGGGTTCATAAACACTGCCGTTGGCACATTCTCATAACTCACGCGGCGCGGGTTATTGCCATAAAGCGTATCCGCCAGCGCATGGCCCACAGCAGTGGCCATAGGTGTCAAATTCACCCGGTCCAGCACATCGCCAATGGCGAAGATGTGGGGCTGGCTGGTGGCATGATCTTCATTCACCACAATGGCGCCGGCGGCATTCACCGCGACGCCAGCCTTTTCTAGACCGAGGCCCTTGGTGGCGGGCGCGCGGCCCGTGCAGAAGAACACCGCATCAAATTCCGCTGCACTGCCATCGGAAAGATGCAGTAGCCGCGCCGCCCCTTGCGCTTCGATGCGCGTGGGGCTGAC
>CAIMVB010000247.1 GCA_903844785.1 uncultured Rhodospirillales bacterium
CAGCAGCGTATAGCCATCAGGCGCGCTGCGCACGACCGCTTCTGTGCCCACGGAACCACCCGCGCCGGTGCGGTTTTCCACCACCACGGATTGCCGCAAGGCGGGCGTCAGTTCCTCGGCGATATTGCGCGCCAATACATCGGCCGCACCACCCGGCGGGAAGGGCGAAATCAGCCTAAGGCTGCGCGCCGGCCAGGCTTCCTGCGCGGAAGCCAGGGCGGGGAAGGCGAAAAGCCCGGCAAGGGCGGCGCGTCTTGTTGTCATGGGACAATCCTTCAATGGCTTCGCAGCAATGCGATTGGCGCTTTGGGCCGAGCCACCAAGGCTTGACGGCCCGCGCCATACAACCAGACTAGCTTCAACGCCCCCTTCAAGGAAGCCGCGCATGTCCATGCCCCTGCTGTTCACCCCCATCACGCTGCGTTCCGTCACGCTGCCCAATCGCGTGGCGCTTTCGCCGCTGTGTATGTATTCGGCCAAGGATGGGCTGGCGAATGGCTTTCACTTTTCGCATCTGACAGCGGTGGCGCGCGGCCGCGCGGGCCTGATTTTCACCGAAGCGACCGCCGTGGCGCCAGAAGGGCGCATCACCCATGGTTGCTGCGGGCTTTGGAATGATGCGCAGATTGAAGCCTACCGTCCCATTGTGGATGCGATTATAGGCTTTGGTTCCGTGCCGGCCATTCAAATTGCCCATGCTGGGCGCAAGGCTTCGGTGCAGCCCCCCTGGAAGGGCAGCACGCCGCTCCGCCCCGAAGATGCGGCTGAGGGTTCGCCGCCTTGGGAGTGCTTTGGTCCAACGTCGGAACCGGTCGGCCCAGGCTGGCACGCGCCAACGGCCATGACGGAAGCGAAAATCAAGGAAACCGTGCAAGCCTTCGCCGCCGCTGCCGTGCGCGCCGCCAAGGCAGGTTTCCGCGTGCTGGAGATTCACGGCGCGCATGGTTATCTGATCCAGGCTTTCCTTTCGCCCATCGCCAATAAGCGCAATGACCGTTACGGCGGTGACCTTGCCGGGCGCATGCGCTTTGCCCTGGAAGTGACCGAAGCGGTGCGCGCGGCCTGGCCTGCGGATTTGCCGCTGTTTTTCCGTATCTCCGCCGTGGATGGCACGGCCGAGGGCTGGAATCTGGATGATTCCGTTGTGCTGGCGAAGGAATTGAAGGCACGCGGCGTTGATGTGGTGGATTGTTCGGCGGGCGGCGTTTCAGGCGCACCAGCCTTCCGCGCCAATGATTCCGGCCAGCCCTTGCGCACCCGCGCGGAGCGTCCGCCAGGCTTCCAGGTGCCCTATGCGGAGCGCGTGCGGCGCGATGCTGATGTGAAGACTATGGCGGTTGGTGTGATCATCGCCGGCGATCAGGCGGAAGCGATTTTGCAGGAAGGCCGCGCTGATCTGATCGCGGTCGGGCGCGAATTGATGTACGATCCGTATTGGACGCTAAAAGCCGCCGAAAGCCTGGGTTGTGATCCCGGCGCCAAGATGTGGCCCGATAATTATGGCTGGGCGATCCAGCGCCGGTCTGAAATCATGGCGCAGGCAGGGCGGCGTTAGTCGTTTTTTGCTGAACTGGCGCAGGAATTGCTGCAAGGTCGTCCCATGAACAGACGCAGCCTCCTCGCCGGCCTTGGTGCCGGTCTTTTGGCCCAGCCTGGCGCCGCTTCGGCCCAGGCTTGGGCGCCTACCCGGCCCGTGACCATCATTCTGGGCTTCCCTCCAGGTGGCGCATCAGATGCCGCCATGCGCATCATGCAGCCTATTTTGCAGGCAGCTTTGGGCCAGCCGGTGGTGATTGATAACCGCGCCGGCGCCGGCGGCAATATCGGCGCGCAGGCTGTGGCCCGCGCCGCACCGGATGGGCATACGATTGGTTCGGCGAATATCGGTACGCTGGCGGTGAACCCCGCCTTGGTGCGGAATATGGGCTTTGATCCCATGACGGATCTGATGCCGATTTCCACCATCTTCAACGCGGTGAATGTGCTGGTCTGCCCGTCCAATCGGCCTTTCAATTCGGTGGCCGATATCATCGCCGCCGCCAAGGCGCGGCCTGAGACGATCAGCTATGGCACGGGCGGCGTGGGTTCGCCTGGGCATCTTTGCGGTATTTTATTCGACCATATTGCGGGGACGCGCACCGTGCCGGTGCCGTATCGTGGCGGCGGGCCGCAGATGCTGGCGCTTGTGGCGGGCGAACATGATTTCGGCTTTTCGCCCATGGGCACGGTGCTGACCCATGTGCAGGCGGGCACGATCCGCGCCTTGGGTGTCGCCACCAAAACCCGCGCGCGCGAATTGCCCAATGTGCCGAGCATGATCGAAGCCGGCTTGCCAAATTTTGAAGTGCTGAATTGGGATGGATTTGTGGTGCCTGCCGGCACGCCCGCGCCCATTCGCGCGCGCTTGGGTGAGGTGATCCGCGCCGCACTTTCCGAAGCTTCATTGATTGCGGATTTCCAGCGCCGTGGGCTGGAAGCCTGGCCCAGCGCGGAAGCCGCCTTCGCCGCGCAATTGGCGGCGGATGCTGCCAAATGGCAGCCCCTGATCCGCGGCGTCGGTATTGAACCAAGCTGAGGCTCTGGCGGCCTGAACGGGGCGCATAACCCACCGCTTTTCAAACATCACCGCGGATGGAGCCTCATCCGCGGTGATGTGTTTTATGGCTCTGCTGAAACTGGCACCGGCAGGCGGTCTGGCCCTTGGGTGAAATCGCCCTATAAGGCGCCTCCCCCTTTTAGAAACGCAGAGCCTTCATGATTCGCCTTGATAATATTAGCAAGCAAAATGGTCGGCAGATCCTGTTCATCGAGGCTTCTGCCGCGCTGCAAAGGGGCGAGAAGATTGGGCTGGTCGGCCCGAATGGTGCGGGCAAGACCACGCTGTTCCGCATGATGACGCAGCAAGAACAACCCGATGAGGGTTTGGGGATTGCCGAAAAGGGCCTGACTATTGGTTTCTTCAGCCAGGATGTTGGGGAAATGTCGGGCCGCAGTGCGCTGGCCGAGGTGATGGATGGCGCGGGCGCTATTAGC
>CAIMVB010000248.1 GCA_903844785.1 uncultured Rhodospirillales bacterium
GCAACCGGGGGCGTGCTGGGCCAGGTGCGGGATGGGTCTGTGCGCGCGCTGGCGATGACCAGTGCCGAACGCTTCCCTGCCTTGCCCGAAGTGCCGACTATGGCGGAAGCCGGCGTGCCTTCCGACCCCGCCATTGCCTGGATTGGGCTTTTTGCGCCGGCAGGATTTCCACAGGACCGGATCGCGCGGGTTGCCGATGAAACCGGCAAGGCGCTTGCGGTGCCCGATCAGCGCCGCGCCTTGGAAACCGCGGGTTTTACCGTGGTGGGCAGTGATACAGCGACCTTCCGCGTTTTGCTTGCTTCCGATATCGCGCGCTGGGGTGGTATTATCCGCAGACTTGGGTTGAAGCCGGAAAGCTAAATCAAAAAATGCCGGCGGTGAGGCCGGCAGCGAAAGCCGCGCCTAATTCATGGCAGCGCGCAAGATCCGCCGTGCCAATGGTCTTAGGTGTCGCGATGGCTTCGGGCGTTTGCGCGCCGGTGATGATGATGAGCGGTTCGGCAATCGGCTTCAGCCGCCAGCCGGTAGCGATACGCGCAATCTGGCGCGCTGTGCCCGTGCCGTCAGACCCCGCGCAAATCATGGTGGCGTAGGGCCGAGCCTGGATTTGATCCAGCAACGGGTAATAGCAGCGATCGAAGAAATCCTTCATCACGCCGGCCATGCTCGCTAGGTTTTCCGGTGTGGCGAAGATATAGCCATCCGATTCCAGCAAATCCTCCGCGCTGGTTTCCGCGGCATGCATGCCTGCGACGGCGATATTGCTTTCGCCCATCGCGCCTTCCAGCGCGGCCTGCGCTATTTGGCGCGTGCCATCGGTCATGGAATGATGGATGATAAGCAAGCGCTTCATGCTGCTTCAGCGCCGCACCAAACCCTGGGGCAGGAAGGCGCCATTGTAATAAGGCACTGCTGAAACCGGCTTGCGCGCGGCATAAACATAGGCCGGGTAATAGATCATCAACATGATCGCTTCCTCACCAATCGCGATATCGGTTGCTTGCGCGAATAGCTCATTGCGCTTGGCTTCATCCATGGTCTTCAGCGCTTCCGCAACCAGCGCATCGGCGCGCGGGCTGGAATGGCGGGTGCGGTTGGCGGTGCCAAGCCCGGCGTCCCGGTTGAAAGTGTGAAGCAGCGCGCGATAGGCGTAGCTGATATTATCCGCGCCATATTGCGCTGCCATTACCGTGAAGGTCTGCCGCGCAGCAGCGGGGAAATAGGCCGCATTCGGCATGGTTTGCACTTCGGTCTTCACGCCAATGCGTGTCCAGAATTGTGCAATCGCTTGCGCCACTTTTTCATCATTCGGGTAGCGGTCATTCGTGGCGTGGATGGTGATTTGAAACCCGTTCGGATAACCCGCCTCAGCCAGCAAGCGCCGCGCACGATCCGGTTCAAAGGCCACGGGCTTCAAGCGCGGGGAAGTGCCCGGCGTGCCCGGCGGCAGCACATCAGCCGCCACCGAAGCCGCGCCTTCCATGACCCTATCCACAATCGCCGCGCGATTAATGGCATGGGATAGCGCCAAGCGCACCCGCACATCCTTGAGCGGGTTTTTCGTCATCGCCTGGCCGTTATTGTCTCGGATATGGGGGGATGCATCGCGGTCCATATCCAGCGCCACATACATCACACGCATGCCGGCGATTTGGGAGACATCAATCGCGGTATTGCTGCGCAGCCGGGCAAGATCGGGGATGGAGACCTCATCTATCGCTTGTACATCGCCCGAAAGCAGGGCGGCGATGCGCCCGGAATCATTTGGAATGACGCGGAATTGCACTTCTTCAAATTCCGGCCTTGGGCCGAACCAATTTGGGTTGCGGCGCATGGTGACGAATTCGCCGAAGCGGTAATCCACCAGCGTATAGGGGCCGGAGAATACCCGCGCCTTGCCAGCGTTGAAGTCAGTGGGCTTGAAATCATCACCGAGCGATGCGGCGACGATGGCGATTTCCGTGAGGTCTTCTGCCATGAAGGGATAGGGTTCGGCGGTTTTTACCAATAGGCGCTGGGCGTCCAGGATTTCGATATCCTTGATGGCGCGGACAAAAATCTGATAGCCGCCGGCCGAGCCTTCCAGGCGCGGAATGCGCCGGATGGAAAAGGCGACATCCTGCGATGTGATGGGGCTGCCATCGCTGAATTTCGCCGCGGGGTTCAGCGTGATTTCCCAGGCACGGCCATCACCCACCGGGCGCCAGGATTGCGCGATGCCAGGGGTGGGCTTGCCATCCGGTGTCATGCCAATCAGCCGCGCATGGCAGCCGCGCAGCAGATTTTGTTCCCCCGCCAGGCGGAATTGCGGGTCCATCGA
>CAIMVB010000249.1 GCA_903844785.1 uncultured Rhodospirillales bacterium
ACGGCGCGACAGCATCATGTAAAGGATATCCACCCGCACATGCTCGTTCTTCTTCAGCGTATAGCTGGCACCAAGCATGACGATGGTGGCGTACATATACCATTGCGCTTCAAGCCAGGCATTGGAACTGCTGTCATAGCCGTAGCGCATCATGGCGTTGACGGAACTAACAAGGCAGGCAAGCAGCACAAGCCAGTCACAGACCTTGCCGATATTCTGATTGATCCAATCGATAAATCGACTGAACGCCAAGAGTGGCGCCATTGAATTTCCGCTCCCTGTTCAAAACCCTGTCCCGCTACGGGGCGGGATTCTGTGACGATTGCGTGGATGCTAACGGAGCCGTGAGGAAAAGGAAACTGCCACAGCGGGGCAGGCGCGTGAGATTTCGTTAACTCAGCCCCTTCGCGGCGGGGCCTCGCCCTGCCAGGATGTTGCCTGCCGAGGCGGGGGCGAACCCGGCCCGGTTGAAAAGAAGGAGGAAACCATGAAGCGTCGCCAAATCCTCGCCGCCGGGGCCGTGCTGCTGGCCGCCCCCGCCGTGCGCGCCCAGGCCTATCCAAGCCGGCCCATTACCATCATCGCTGCTGGCGCCGCGGGCGGGCCCACGGACACCATCACCCGCATCGTTGCCGACAGCCTGGGCAGGCATATTGGCCAGTCCGTGGTGGTGGAAGCGATTGGCGGTTCCGTGGTGGGGCCGCAGCGCTTGGCGCAGTCCCGGCCGGATGGCTATACGCTGATGATCAATAATATCGGCATGGCAGCCAGCGCGACGCTTTATCGGCGCTTGCCCTATCAGGTGCCGGGCAGCTTCGCGCCGCTTGGTATTGTGTCCGACGCCGCCATGACGGTGATCACCCGGCCCGATTTCCCAGCTGCCAATTTGCGTGAAGTGATGGCGGAGCTGGGCCGCAAGGGGGATGTGATCAACCTTGCCACTGCCGGGATCAGCTCGGCGGCCAATCTTTGCGGGTTGCTGGTGCAGCAGGCGGCTGGTGCCAAAGCGACCACGGTGGTGTTTCGCGGCACCGCCCCCGCAATTGCGGAGCTTATGGCCGGGCGCATTGATGTGCTCTGTGATCAGGCCACTAATACCGTGCCCTATATCCGCGATAATCGTGTGAAGGTTTATGGCGTCAGCAGCCCAGAACGCCTAGCCGGCCTGCCCAGCGTGCCCACCACGACCGAGGCCGGTTCCCCCGGCATCGCCATGTCCACCTGGCATGGGCTTTATGCCCCGGCCGGCACGCCAGAGCCGATCCAGGAACATATCTCTACGGCGCTGCGTGCTGCCTTGAAGGAAGAAAGGCTGCGCCAGCGCTATGCTGATCTGGTGACAGATGTGCCTTCGGATGAACGCGCATCCATCGCCTTCCATCGTCGCTTTGTGGCCGAGGAAGTGACGCGCTGGCGCCCGATTATTGAAGCCGCCGGCGCCTATGCGGATTGACGGTATTTGAAGGGCGGCGTGACCCAGCCCGATAGGTCACGCCATCATCAACAGTGGCGGGTTATTCCGCCGCTGCCTTTTCATCTTCTTCCGTGACATCGCCGGAGAGCATCTTCTCAGCCAGCAACCCCGCTTGGCCGCGGATGCGCTGTTCGATGGAAGTGGCCATTTCCGGATGGTCGCGCAGGAAGCCTTTGGCGTTTTCACGCCCCTGGCCGATGCGCTGGCTATCGCA